>DATLZC010000149.1:0-3721 GCA_035574215.1 Dehalococcoidia bacterium
CGCCGCCGGGTCGAGGAGGCCATCGAGCTCACGCGGAACAACGACCGCATGACCGTCGCCGTCGCCTTCAACTACGGCGGACGGGCCGAGATCGTCGACGCGGTGCGCCGGATCATCGCGGACGGCGTGCGCCCCGAGGACGTCGACGAAGCGCTCATCGCGTCGTATCTCTACACCGCCGGACTTCCCGACCCCGACCTGATCATCCGGACGGCCGGCGAGATGCGCCTTTCGAACTTCCTCCTGTGGCAGGGGGCGTACGCCGAATACTACTCGACGCCGACGTACTGGCCTGACTTCGACGAGCGTGAGATTGCGTTGGCGCTGGAGGCGTACAGCCGGCGGCTCCGAAAATTCGGCGGCCTGGCGCCGGCGGCAAACGGCAGAGCCTCCCGGCGGGCCGCCCGCTAGCCGGCCATGTTGAGGCAACGGGTCGCCACGGCGGTCGTCGGCGTCCCGGTCATCTTCCTCCTCATCCGCGTCGGCGGGCCATGGTACACGGCAGCGCTCGCCGCTGTGGTCGCCGCCGCGATCCTCGAGTTTCAGTCCATCCACCACCGCTGGTTCTACCCCCTTCCGACGCTTACGGCCGCCATCGGCGCTGCCATGGTCGCCGGGGCCCGCATCGACGCCGTATGGCTCGTATGGTTCACCTTCGCGGCGATCGTCATTCCGCTGGTCTGGGTGACGCTGTTCCATCCGGTGGAAGCCGGTCTCGACGATTGGCTCTGGGCGCTCGGGGGCACGCTGTACATCGGGTTTCTCGGGGCGCACTTCCAGCTTCTGCGCGATCTCGGTTCGAAGGGTGACTGGGTGTTCCTCGCCGTCCTCGGCACCTATGCGACCGACACCGCGGCGTACTTCGTCGGGCGCGCCGTGGGCCGTCACCGCATGGCGCCCCGCATCAGCCCGGGCAAGACATGGGAAGGCACGGCAGGCGGGTATGCGGCGGGCTTCGGCGGCGTGCTGCTGTTCAATTACTACCTCGGTCTGCGGATCGAGGCCGCGCTCATCGTCCCGCTCGCGCTCCTGGTCCCGCTGGCGGCGATACTGGGCGACCTCGCCGAGTCGATGATGAAGCGGGGCCTCCACGTCAAGGACACGAGCCATCTCATTCCGGGCCACGGCGGCATCGTCGACCGGATGGACAGCCTGCTGTTCACGGTGCCCGTCGTGTACTATTTCGCGACGTGGGTGGTCCCATGACCGGCGTCGTCGTCCTCGGAAGCACAGGTTCTATCGGCCGCCAGACGCTCGACGTGATCCGCCGGCTGCGGGGGCGCTTTCGCGTCGTCGGCCTCGCGGCGGGCGAGAACCACACGCTGCTCGAAGACCAGGTCCACGAATTCCGGCCGTCGCTGGTGTGGTGCGCGAACGAGCGCCGCCACATGGAGCTGAAGGCCGCGTCCGGGCGGCCCGACACCCGCTGGGCGCCCATGACCGAGATGGCGGCGCACCCGGAGGCCGACATCGTCGTCGTGGCCACGTCGGGGGTGGCGGGACTCGAGCCGACACTGGCTGCGCTCGAGGCGGGCAAGGCCGTCGCGCTCGCGAACAAAGAAGTCCTGGTCATGGCCGGAAGCGTCGTTACGCGCACTGCCGCGCAGCACGGGGGCCAGATCCGGCCCGTCGACAGCGAGCACAGCGCCATCTGGCAATGCCTGTGGGGCGAGGACCCGGGGACGGTCGAACGCCTGATCCTGACCGCGTCGGGCGGCGCGTTCCGCGATCGCACGCCGGAAGAGCTCGAGCGGGTGACGCCGGCGGAAGCCCTGCGCCACCCCACCTGGCACATGGGACGCAAGATCACGATCGATTCGGCGACACTGTTGAACAAGGGCCTCGAGGCCATCGAAGCGCGGTGGCTCTTCGACGTGCCGCTCGAGCGCATCGAGGTGGTCCTGCATCGCGAGAGCATCGTGCACTCGCTCGTGGAATTCCGAGACGGCAGCGTCAAGGCGCAACTGGGAGAGCCCGACATGCGGCTCCCCATCCAGATCGCCCTCACGTATCCGGAGCGCGTGCCGCTCGACGCGACACCCCGGCTGGACCTCGCGAAGCTCGGCGCCCTGCACTTCGCGCCGCCCGACTTCAAACGGTATCCGTGTCTCCAGATCGCGCTGCAGGCGGGAAGGGCCGGTGGCACCGCGCCCGCGGCGCTGGTCGCCGCAGACGAGGTCGCCGTCGAGGCGTTCCTGTGCGGCGACATCCCCTTCACCGCCATCGCTCGGGTGCTTTCGAACACGTTGGAGCGCCACACGAACGTTTCGGAGCCCTCGCTCGTTCAGATTCAAGAAGCCGCGGCTGCCGCGCGCGAGGAGGCGCAGCGTCAGGTCGCGCGGTGGTCCGGAAGAGCCTCGTCCCGCCGGAGATGAGCGGACGCGGGACTAGCGTGTAAGCTGTTGTTGTGAACGTCCTCTACCAGACCCTTCTCCCCTTTCTCGGCATCATCGTCTTCCTCATCGTTGTGCATGAGCTCGGCCACTTCGTGACGGCGAAGCTCGCCGGCGTCAAGGTCCTCGAGTTCGGTATCGGGTACCCGCCGCGCATCTGGGGCATGCGGCGCGGCGAAACCGAGTACACCATCAACATCGTGCCCCTGGGCGGCTTCGTGCGGCTGCTCGGCGAGGAGGACCCGAGCGATCCTCGCAGCCTCGCCGCGAAGCCCCGCTGGGTGCGCATTATCGTCCTCGCTTCGGGCGCAGGCATGAACCTCGTGCTCGCCGTCTTCTTGTTCGCGCTCGCGCTGAGCATTCCGCGCGAGGTCGACGTGGGCAAGGCGATCATTCTCGATGTGCAACCCAACTCCCCGGCGGAGCGGGCCGGCCTCCAGCCCGGCGACCTCATCCTCGAGGTC
Organism: Dehalococcoidia bacterium; assembly: GCA_035574215.1. Lineage (GTDB taxonomy): Bacteria > Chloroflexota > Dehalococcoidia > DSTF01 > JACRBR01 > DATLZC01. The sequence goes on from DATLZC010000149.1 coordinate 2,858, forward strand.
GAGGGGCGCAAGATCCAGAATGTGGGCGACGTCAGCCGGCAGGTCCTGCTGAATCTCGGCGAGGACATCACATTCAAGGTGAAGCGGGGCCAGGAGATCATCACCACGAAGGCCCACGCGCGCTTCGACCCGCCGAACGCCATCGACCCGAAGACCGGACAGGTGGCGAAGGACTACGAGACCTGCGAGACGCTGCAGCAGGGCGCCACCGGCATCACCGTCGGCCCCGCGTTCGGTTCCGTGCGCGCGATTCCCGAGGAAGAACGGCTTCGCCGGCTCGAAGAGTTGAGGGCTTTGCCCTGTGCGCCCCCGAACCTCGAGCTCGCCGACATTCCGCAGTTCGAGATCACGCCGTTCACCGAAGTGCAGCGCGAACCCCCGTGGACGGCGCTCAAGGACGGCGTGCGGATCAGCTACGAGTCGCTCATCCTCGCGCGCAACGAGGTCATCCGGTGGATCACGGGCGGCAGCCGGCCGCAGCTCTCCGGACCAGTGGGCATCGCTCAAGCCACGGGCGAAGTTGTCGAGGAGGCCGGCTGGAAGTCGCTGACGGACTTCGCCGGACTGCTGAGCATCAACCTGGCGATTCTGAACATCCTCCCGCTGCCGATGCTGGACGGCGGCCGGGTGGTGTTCGTGCTTCTCGAAGTGCTGCGCGGAGGCCGGCGCATCGCGCCTCAGAAGGAGGCGATGGTCCATTTCATCGGGCTCGTCGCGCTCCTGACCTTCGCGGTCGTGATAACCTACTTCGATATCCTCCGCATCTTCGAGGGAAGGAGCCTCCTGCAATGATCCGGGAGCGCCGCAAGTCGAAGCAGATTCGCATCGGGGATGTGACGGTGGGCGGGGACGCGCCCATCCGGG
>DATLZC010000150.1:0-4948 GCA_035574215.1 Dehalococcoidia bacterium
CTGCTCGTCCTGGTACCACATGCGCTACACGGACCCGAAGAACCCGGAGCGTCCGTTCGCGCGGGAGAAGGCGGAGAAATGGCTGCCGGTGGACCAGTACACGGGCGGGGCCGAGCACGCGGTCATGCATCTGCTGTACGCACGCTTCTTCACCAAGGCCGCGCGCGACATGGGCATCCTGAACCACGGCGAGCCGTTCCTCCGGCTCTTCAACCAGGGGCAGATCCTGGGGCCGGATGGCCAGCGCATGAGCAAGTCGCGGGGCAACGTGATCCCGCCCGACGAGCAGGTGCAGAAGTACGGCGCCGACACCTTCCGGGCGTATCTCATGTTCCTGGGCCCGTGGGAGGAGGGCGGGCCGTTCGATCTGAGTGGCATCGCTGGCGTGTACCGCTGGCTCAACCGCGTGTGGACGCTGGTCCTGACGCCGGTCGAGACTCGCAGCCTCCCGGACGACCCGCGCACCCGGGCTTTGCGCCGGCTGACACATCGGACCATCCGGCGGGTCTCGGACGACATCGAGAAGTTCCGGTTCAACACGATGCTGGCGGCGCTCATGGAGTTCACGAACGAACTGCTGCGGGCGCGCGACGCCGGGCCGGTCGACGCCGAGGCGTGGAACGAAGCCATCGAGGCGCTGCTGCTGATGATGGCGCCGTCGACGCCGCACATCGCGGAGGAGCTGTGGACCCGCACGGGCCGGCCCTACAGCGTGCACCAGCAGGCGTGGCCACAGTGGCGCCCCGAGCTCGTCGTCGAGGAGACGGTGACGCTCGTCGTGCAGGTGAACGGGAAGGTCCGCGACCGGCTTGCGCTGCCGGCGACGGCGACGGAAGAGGACGCGAAGGCGGCCGCCCTGGCGTCGGAGAAGGTGAAGGCGCACCTCCAGGGCAAGGTCGTCGGCAAGGTCGTCTATGTGCCGGGCCGGCTCGTCAACATCGTCACGGGCTGAGCGGCGGAAGGTCGGACGCTTGCCATAAGAAACCGTCGCGGCCTATAGTGCCCGCGCCGAAGCCGGTCGGGCCCCGCTGATACATCGTCGACGCCATTCGAGTTGTATGGATTGAATGAGCGCGGGGCCAGACTGTTCCCGAACCGCCGCTGAGCCCGTGTCGTCCCCGGAACGCGATGCCGGCCGCCTCGCCGCCATCGACATTCTCCGCGGGCTCGCCATCCTCTGGGTGGTCCTCTTCCACCTCTGGGGCGACATCGTCTTCTTCCCGCCGCCTCCGAGCCAGTACTACGACCGCCTGTGGAACCAGCTCGAGGACGGCGGCCCGTGGCAGATCTTCACCGCCGTCACCGACATCCTGTTCCGCGACGGGTATCAGGGCGTCCCGCTCTTCATGCTGCTCAGCGGCGTCTCGCTCACGCTGGCGGCGCACAGGGCGGGCCCGGCGCTGCCGCTGCGGGCATGGCTCCAATTCTGCCTGCAGCGCTTCCGGAAGCTGCTCGTGCCGTACTGGTTCGGCTGCGCGTTCGCCATCGGCGTCATGGCGACGATCGCGTGGCTGCGGGTCGAACGGCATGGCGGCGATTTCGTCGACGTGTTCACCCACGGCGTCACGACGGCGAAGCACGCGCGCGTGGTCATCGATCCCGGCATGGCGATGGCGGCGTTCACCATCGTCCCGCGGCTCATCCGGCAGCACTGGTTCTTCGCGCCTTCGGGCGCGCTCTGGTTCGTCGTCCTGCTGGTGCAGTACTACCTGCTGTTCCCGTTCCTGTTTGCGGCGATGCGCCGGTTCGGCGCGCTGCCGGTCCTCGCGTTCGCGCTCGCCGTTACGTTGGCCTCCAACGTGGCGTTGATCGCGGCGGAGGGGCCGTTGGAACTCAACTTCCGCTTCGTGGTCGGTCTGGCGAACTTCCGCGTGTTCGAGTTCGTCCTCGGCATGGCCATCGGGTGGCTGCTCGCCACCGGGCGACCTGCCGGACTGCTCAGGGTGCTCGCCGACCGCCCGGCGGCGGCGATGTTCGTCGTCGGCGGCTTCGCCCTCCACACTGCAGGCGACCTCATCGACGCGAGCTACGGGCGCTGGCAGGGCGTGGGCGACACGTTCATCATCGCTGGCCTCGCGCTGATGGCGGCGCCGCTGCTCGTGCGGATGCGCGGCCCCGCGCCGTTGCCGCTCCGCCCCATCGCCTTCGTCGGCGTGATCTCGTACGCCGTCCTCATTGTGAACGACCCGCTGCGCATGGTGGCGAGCGAGCTCCGGAACGAGGGTATTCCGGCTGGCTGGTGGTGGTTCTTCCTCGTGCTGTACGTGCCGGTCAGCGTAGCCGTCGCGTGGCCGCTCGCGTGGGCGCTGGGCCTGCTCCCGAAGGGCGAGGGGCGCAGGACGCTCGCAGCCACGGGTGTGCTGGCGGCGCCGGCGTTGGCCTGGATGCGGAGCTTCCGCCCGCGGCCCAGCCGTCTGGCGCTCCAGCGGGCCGCGTTCCTCTTCCTGTTCGCGCTGGTCACGGCCGGCGGCCCTGGCCTCAACGCGGCGGTGGCGCCCCTGAGCCCCGCCGTCGCGCCCATGCCGACGCCGCCGCCCGACGCTTCCTACGTCACGGTGTCGTGTCTCGACGCCAATGGCGACGGGCGCGTGAACGCGGCCGACGCTGCGGCGGCGACGGTCGACCTCGACGGAGACGGCTTCGCCGACGACGCCGCCCTCTTGAGCGCCGTGGACATCCGGTTGCTGGACGGCGCCTGCGCCGAGCCAGCGCTCGTGGCGGACGTCGCGTTCGGGCTCTCCGACGGCCCGCGCGACTGCTCCCTGGGCGCGTTCGGGCTCATCGTCGGGATCGGCGGATCGGGTACGAACCCCCGCGACCTGAACCAGGGCGTGAGTCAGGGCGTCAAGGCCATCGCCCTCGAGGCCGCCGGGGCGCTTCGGTCGTCCGGGGGCGCCGCGCAGGTCATCTACGCGAACTCTGCGCTCGAAGGGACGGCCACGCCGCATCTCGCCACCGAGCGCTGGCTGACCGCCGTGGTGGAATCGCGGTTGGCGTCGTCGCCCTGCGTTCGCGTCGCGCTCATCGGCCACAGCTACGGCGCGGTGACCGCGACCTCCATCGCCGCCGCCCTCGAAGAGCGGTTCCCCGACCGCGTGGCTGTCCTGGCGCTGGACCGGACGACGGCGCTGTACAGCCGGCCGAATCCGCCGATGCCGGCGAAAGCACCCCTCGTGAACATCTTCCAGCTCAACGAAGGGTGGCACGGCGCACCCATCTGGGGCGCCAACGTGGTCAACGTGAACGCGTCGAGCGCGGTGGCGCCGGTGGACGGCGCGATGGGCGGCCCGCTCCGCACCGCCTGGCACAGCACGCTCGACGACGCCCCGGTCGTCCGCCAGCGGGCGGTCGACGCCATCGTCGCCTGGGTGCGCGACGGCGCGCTGCCACAACCCTAGGGTCGACAATTACGGCGCCGCGGGGTCGTCCGGCTCCAGGGGGATGGTGAAGCGCAGCCCGACGTTCGTCAGGTCGCCCGTGAGGTCGTCTCCTTCAGGCCGCACGCCCTCCTCGACCCATCGGACCAGGTCCTCGAACGCGATGCGCAGCTCATCCGGGGTGAAGTTGCAGTGCCCCGCGCGGCGGATGGCGCGCTGGACCAGCAGCTCCTCACGCCCGGCGGCGCGTACGAGGTCGAGGTACGTGCGCTCCAACCCGAAGGGCACGAACAGGTCGCCCGTGTTGTGCAGGGTGAGCAGCGGATCCTCGATGGCGCCGGTCATGGGCGCGAACTCGCCGAACGTCGAGTTCCGTCGCGCCTCTTCGTCGGGGGCGAGCCTGGGAACGCCTGCGTTCAGCGCCTCGTCCGAGAGCCCGAACTCGGGGTCGATGTGATAGTCGTACCCCACGTTGCCGGCGACAGGGACGGCGGAGGCGCTCGCCGCGAGGGAGGCGATGACCAGCTCGAAGTTCTCGTCGTAGCGGTCGGCGAAGCCCTCCTCGAAGAAGGGGCGCGGGCCCCCGCTGAGATGCATGATGACGTTCTCGAAGCGGCGGCCGGCGTCCGTGAGGTTGCCCGGGGACCCCAGCGCGGGCAAGACTTGCTCTCGAAACGCCTTCGCGAGGGCGTCGGGGTCCTGCCCGATTCCGGTCATGTCGACGCCGGCGAAGTACGCCGCGAGCGCGCTCCAGCTCGCGAAGAAGTCGAGGATCTGCGCGCCCGACGTCACGCCGCACAGGGCGAGGGCGCCGTCGTACGCGCCGGGCGCCCGTTCGAGGGAGAGCGTGACGACGTTGCCTCCCATCGATGCGCCGACGAGGTAGACGCGCTCGGGCCGGCCGACCTCGCGCTCGAACAGGTCCTTTAGCGCGAGCGTGTCCATGGCGCCGAAGCCGGGCACGTAGCCGTTGGCGCGGTAGCTCGACGCCGCCCATGCGTAGCCGTTGGCGATGAAGTACTCGCGCATGGGCGGCGGGATGTCGACGAAGAGCTCGTCGCCGAACCCGCGGAATCCGTGCGCCCAGAGCACGAGGCGCCTGTTCCAGTCGTCCGGGACCTCGATCTGGTACGCACCGCCTTCGTACGTCCCGTAGAAGGCCCGAGCGCCCGGTAGCGGCTCGAAGGCGGGGTCGCGTACGCGATACTGCGGCGTCTCGGGGGTGACACCGAGCGAAGCGGGCGTGGCCGTCGCACCGCCGGCGCCGCCGCTCTGGCGCGCGACGCTGGAGGCGTCTTCGCACGCGGCGAAGACAACGACGGCGACCCACGCGAGGACCGCGAGCGCGATTCGGGAGAGCGACACAGTGACGCTATCCTAGGCCGGAGCGCGGGCTCGCGCAACGGGCGGGGGAGACGGCTGAGCCGGCCCGGAATCTGGTATCTTATGCTGATGGCGGGTTCCCGGCACCTCGGGAGGAACGCATGACGCGGGAACTGTTTGCCCGGCGGCTCCGGGAGCTGCAGAGCGACACGCTCATCCTCGCCAGCATGGTCGAAAAGGCCATCGAC
>DATLZC010000151.1:0-2095 GCA_035574215.1 Dehalococcoidia bacterium
CACGGGCTCGACCTCATCTACCTGCTGGCGCCGACGTCGTCGGAACAGCGGATCGCCCTGGTAGCCAAACGGGCCTCGGGTTTTGTATATTGCGTCAGCGTCGCCGGTGTGACGGGCGCGAGAGACCGTCTGCCGGACGAGCTTCCGGCGTTTCTTCGCCGGGTGCGCGCGCAGGTCCAGACGCCGTTGGTGGTCGGCTTCGGGATTTCGAAGCCTGAGCACATCGAAGCGCTACGGGGCCTGGCCGACGGCGCGGTCGTCGGGAGCGCGCTGGTCAATGTGATCGAACACGCCCCGCCCGGAGCTTGCGAGGCGAACGTGAGAGACTATGTGGGGGTGCTCACCGGCCGTTCGGGGGCGAGGAGGTAGCGCCATGAGGGCAGCTTCAGAGCAGGCTGCGCCGAGTGGCCGCATCTATGGCCCCGCGGCCGGCGCCTTTGGCTGGCGCCGGTAAGCGCGGCCGGCCGGAATCCCGCGCGAGGCGGGACCACCAACAGCCGGGGCAGGAGATCGAGCGCCAGGTGGACTCCGGGGTACGGGTGCGAGGCATCCGCGGCGCCACCACCGTCGAGGCCAACACGCGCGAGGCCATCCTCGAAGCTACGACCGAGCTCCTCACTGCCCTGATCCAGGCCAACGAGCTCCGGGCGGACGACGTCGCAAGCGCGTTCTTCACGACGACGCCCGACCTCAACGCGGAATTCCCGGCGGTCGCAGCCCGAAACCTGGGCTGGAACCACGTCGCGCTCATGTGCGGACACGAGATCGACGTTCCGGGAAGTCTGCGGAGGTGCCTTCGGGTCCTCCTCCTGGTGAACACCACCCGGTCCCAGCGAGAGATCGAGCACGTGTACCTCAGGGGCGCGCAGGTCCTCCGGCCCGACCTGAACAACACACGAGATAGCGAACGCGGAGGTCACACCTCATGATGGTCATCATGAAGAAGGGGTACAGCCAGGAGGAGTTCCAGGCTGTGCTCAAACGGCTCGAAGAGGTCGGCTTATCCGGCCACCCTATCGTCGGCAAGGAGAAGACGGTCATCGGCGTCGTCGGCCAGGTCTACCCCGAGCTCGCGGACGACCTCGAGACCATGCCCGGCGTCGAAGGCACCGTCCCCATCAGCTCGCCCTACAAGCTTTCCAGCCGCGAGTTCAAGGACGAAGACACCGTCGTCAACGTTCGCGGCGTGCCCGTCGGCGACGAACACACCGTCGTCATTGCCGGCCCCTGCGCGGTCGAGAGCGAGGAGCAGCTCATGACCACGGCGCGCGCCGTGAAGGCGGCGGGCGCGCAGCTTCTGCGCGGCGGCGCCTTCAAGCCTCGCACGTCGCCCTACAGCTTCCGCGGCCTCGAGAAGCGCGGCCTCGAGCTCCTGGCCGCCGCCCGCGAAGAGACGGGGCTTCCCGTGGTCACGGAGGTTATGTCGGTCCGCGACATCGATCTCGTCGCCCAGTACGCGGACGTCCTCCAGATCGGCGCCCGCAACGCGCAGAACTTCATCCTTCTGGAGGAGGTCGGGAAGACCGGCAAGCCGGTGCTTCTGAAGCGCGGCCTCTCGGCGACGATTCAGGAGTTCCTGCTCGCCGCCGAGTACATCCTCAAGACCGGGAACCGCAACGTCATCCTGTGCGAGCGCGGGATCCGGACCTTCGAAACCGCGACCCGCAACACCATGGACGTGAACGCCATCGCGCTCATTCGGCAGCTCAGCCACCTGCCCATCATCGCCGACCCGAGCCACGGCACGGGGAAGTGGGCGTTGGTGGCCCCGGTCGGGCTCGCCTGCATCGCGGCCGGAGCGCACGGCCTCATCGTGGAGGTGCATCCGAACCCGGACCACGCCCTCTCCGACGGCGCGCAGTCGCTCACGCCCGAGCGCTTCGCGGAGTTGATGGAGCGGGCGACCCGCATCGCCGAGGTCATGGGGCGCCCCATGCTGACCGCAGCCGGCCAACCGGTTCCCGCCTGAGACCACGACGCGCGACGCGACGGGAGAGGGCGCCTCGGCCGGGGCGCCCTCTCCATTCCTCCGAGGGCAGACGTGCGGGCGCGCCGTCTGCTGTATGCTGTGCAGGCCGTGACCACCGCCATCCCT
>DATLZC010000152.1:0-7206 GCA_035574215.1 Dehalococcoidia bacterium
GGCGGTGGAGCAAAATCTATCCCCGTGTCCCGGCGTCGTCAACACGCGCTCGCGGTTTGCGCAGGGGCCGGGAAACGTTAGAATTCTCGATAGAGATACTCACCTTTCGGTGCCACAGGGAGCGACGAGACATGGCGTACAAGGACCCTCGCGAGCCCTTCACCCGCATCACAGTGGAAGAGGCGCGCGACCTGCTGAAGGAGAATCACGTCACCCTCATCGACGTGCGCAACCCGGACGAGTACGCGAGCGGCCATGCGCCCGGGGCGAAGCTCATCCCGGTGATGTCCGTGTTCGCGCGGCGGGAGGAGCTGCCCAAGGAAGGCAAGATCGTCTTCATCTGCCAGGTCGGGCAGCGCAGCGCCCTGGCGTGCGAGATGGCGGCGGCCGCCGGCATCCCCGAAGACCGGCTCTTTAACGTCGAAGGCGGGACCGAAGCCTGGATCAAGGCCGGGTTCCCCATCGAGAAGTGACCCCGGCCATCGCCCGTAACGCCGCGCGCCTCCTATACTGAGGCGTGAAGCCCAGGGTCGTCCTGTTCGACATCGACAACACCATCCTCTGGACCGGAGGCGCGGGGTCGCGCGCGATGGCCCTCGCCTTCCGCGACCTCTACGGCATCGAGGACGGCTTCCGCGGCGTCGAGTTCTCCGGGCGCACCGATACCGCTATCTTCCGCGACGCGCTGCGCGTCCACGGCCTGCTCGACGGTCACTTCGAGGAGGAGCTCCGCCGGTTCAAGGAGGCGTATTTCGCTCACCTACCGTTCACGTTGCGCAGCGCCACGGGCGGAGGCGTGTACCCCGGCATTCGCGAGCTCGCCGAACGGCTTCGCGAGCGCGGCGCCGCTGTCGGGCTCGAAACCGGGAACTTCCGGGAAAGCGGGCTGCTGAAGCTCCGGCACTTCGGCGTCGACGCGCTGTTCCGGGACGGAGGCTTCGGCGACGACGCCGAGGATCGCGCCGAGCTCGTGCGCATCGCCATCCGGCGCCTCCAGCCCGACGGGGACGCCGACGTTTACGTCGTCGGCGACACGCCGCACGATGTCGCCGCGGCCAAGGCCAACGGAGCGTTCGCTCTCGGCGTCGCGACGGGCAAGTCCTCCGTCGCCGAGCTCCGCGCGGCCGGCGCCGACGCCGCCGTGCCCGACTGCTCCGACGTCGACGCCGTGCTGCGCATCCTGGGGTTCTAGCGCGCCCTACGGCCGGCCCTGGATCGACGGGTCGGACCGGTCCAGCCACACGTCCGCGAACCGGAAGTTGTCGCCCAACCAGGTCGAGGTGAAGGCGTTCTTCACGTAAGGCCAGTGCAGAGCGCGGGCCACCGGACTCGCGTACTCGAGCCGGGCGTTGACGCGGTCCAGCAGGAAATGCTGGATATTGAGGCCCAGCTCGCGCCGCCGGTCGAAATCGAACTCCCGGCGCTGGGCTTCGAGCATGGCGTCGAGCTGGTCGTCCCGCAGCCCGAAACTGTTTTTGGTCCCCTGTGAGTGGAAAAACGGATAGACCCAGTCGTCGAGGTCGATCCAGCCGTTGTCGAACCCCCAGGTGAAGGCGCATGTGCCCGCGGAGTCGCCCGCCTGGTTCCGCGAGAGGCACTGGAAGAGGCGGGTGTACCCGGTTTCATCCACGTCCGCCTGGAGCCTGACGCCGAGCGCCTCCATGAGCATCCGCTGCGTCTCCGGAAGCGCCACCTCGGGGATGAATCGCGGCTCGCCCGCGAACAGCGCTCTGATGACGTCGGGCGCGCGGCCGTCGGATCGGGCCGCCTCCCAGAGCTTCCGCGCCTCCGCCAGGTCCTGCGCCCGGCCTTCGGGGTCGCTTCGGTACCCCGGCTTCTTCTCCAGGTCCTCCTGGGGAATCGCCCAGCGGACCATGGGCCAGGCGACGGGGCCGCTGAGCTGGAATCCGCGCTTCCCCGGTGGTCCCTTGAAGATCTGCTCCGCAAGCCGCTTCCGATCGACGGCGAGGTGCAGCGCCCGCCGCACTCGCTCGTCGTCGAAAGGCGGGCGGTCTACGAGCAACCGCGTGTTGACGTAGCCCGCGATTCCCCATTCCAGCGGCACGAGCTCTGGCCGCTCTCGCCGCAACCGCTCGATGTTGGACTGATCCAGAAACGAGGCGATGTCCACCTGGCGGCTGAGGAACGCCGCCTCCATCGTGCTGTCGCTCTGCGGGTCCCACAGCGACTCGTAACCGTCGAGGAAGGGACGGCCCGCGCCCACCGTGTCCTTCAGGTCGTCGGCGGCGAACCACTCCGGGTTCCGCACGACCCGCACCAGTTCCACGGGCTTGAACTCGTCGAGCATAAACGGCCCCGAGCCAACCATGCGCTCCGGCGTGTTCAGCTCGTCGTCTTCGTCGACCAGCTCGCGTGGGATGATGAACGCGTTGCGGTCGGCCAGGAAGTGCAGGAAGGGGGCCACGGGTGTCTTCGTCACGATGCGCAGGGTGTGCGGGTCCTCGACCTCGATGCGCTCCACCACCGACCACTGGCCGGCGCGGTAGTAGCGGGCCCGCTGCGGCGATGCCGGGTCGATCTGCCGCTCGATGCTGTATTTCACGTCGTCGGCCGTGACGGGGCGCCCGGCGACCGCAGGGAACAGCCGCCGGATGCGGGGCGTGTCGTGGAACCGGGCCGTGCGCCGCAGCCGGATGACGTACGTGAGTTCGTCGACCTGCTCCGGCATGCCGTCGGCGAGGTCCGGGCTCATAATCTGCTCCACCTCATCGTCGTACTTCAGCACCTTGCTGAAGACGGCGGAGTGCATGTTGTAAAGGGGTCCGAACTGGGTCTGGTGCGGGTCGAAGGTGTCGAGCGCCAGGGCATCGAAGTTGAAGGCGCGGTACATCCCGCCCCGGGACCCTTCGGCGACCCGGGCGCGAGGCGACGCGGTGCCGGCCGGCGTGATGTCGAGCGGCGGAATGGGATTCTCGTCGCGGCAGGCGGCGAACCCCATGGCCGCGCCCATCGCGCTCGCGAGCAGGAACCGGCGCCGGTTCATCCGGACGCGACCGAATCGCTGCCAGTAGGAACCCACGATCACTCCCGGAGGCCCGCCGATGGAACACGGTCACTATACGGCCTCTGGTTCTGGGGGTCGACCACAGTCATCCAGGGCGCGCATTGACAGCGCGCGCGGCGCATGTACGATGGCGGACAGGCGGAGGAGTGACGCCATGAGAGACGAGGTTCAGGTCGCCCGCTGGGATGCGATTCGGCAGGCCGTCGCCCGACGCCTGCGCGCGCTGCGCAAGGAGGGCTACAGCCAGGCCCGCCTCGCGTGGGATCTCGAGGATCTGGGGTTCCGCGTGAGCCAGAGCATGATCTCGAGATACGAACAGGGGCTCGGCCAGGCGCCGCTGAGCCTCGAGCGGCTCGCCGGCTGGGCGCTGTGCTGCAACGCGCTCAGCTCCCGGGACTTGCAAGAGCTCCTCGAGCTCACCGGGTACCACTTGCCGTGGTCGCAGGAGGACCTCGCCCGGTTCGACGACCTGCTCCGGCACTACCGGAGCCTCTCCGAGCCTGACCAGATCGTGCTACGCAAGCGGCTGCTGTGGCATATCCTCGGCCTCGACCCGGAGGAGCCCCCACAGGAGGCGTCGTCGTGACGGGAACCCGAGACGAGCTCGCCCTCACCCTCAGCCGCCGACTGCGGACGCTGCCCTTCTCAGGTACCGCCGCCGACCGTGCGGAGCGCTTTCGACGGCTCCTCGAGGAGTGCGGCGTGCGGTGCGACGAATCGCTCGCCATGACCGGGCTGGTCGCCGTCATCATCGCGTCGCAGCGGGGAACGGAGGCGCTGGTCGCGGCCGGTATGTCCGACGAGCGGCGATGCGACACGTACGCCCGCATCGTGGCGCGGCTGCTGCTGGATCAGCCCGCCGGGTTTATCGACGCTCGCTTCGAGTACGCAGGCCCCTTGCCCTCCCACGCCCGGCCCGACGAACGTGCGCGCCAGATCCTGGTCGAGGGGCTGGCGAGCGCGCTCGCCGATGGGGAGATCGAGAAGGCGCCTCGCGCCCTCTACCTCATCGACGACGATGGTGAGCCGCCCCACGCCCGCGCGGCGCTGCAACGCCTGCTGGACCGCTGGAGCCTGGCGCTGTACCAGCGTTCGAGCCTGTACCGCCGCCTGCGGGCGCGCCGCGACGTCGCGGCGGCCCTGGGCAGGGTCTCGCTCGCCCTCTCGGGGTCGGCGCCAGCCGCCGCGTAGCCCTTCTCGAGTCGCTTGCCGGGCGCGGCGGCGCGTTGCCCCTCGCGTCTCCGTACAGTAGGGTGAGGCGGTCCGCCGAGCGGGCCGCACCATGGGCACGCGCGACGTCACCGTCCAACGGTTGCTCGGCCAGCCCGTGTCCCGGCGCACGGTCCTCGCCGCCGCGTCGGCTGGACTGCTGGCGCCGCTGCTCGCGTCCTGCCGGAGCGAGCGCGCCGCCACGGCGTCCCCCGGCATCTCGCCCGCCCCGACGCCCACCGCGTCGCCATCCCTTCCGCCGCTGCGGGTCTCCGCGCTGGCCCAGGACCTCACTGTCGGGCCCAACAGGTTCGTCTTCGTGCTGCTGAACCCGGACGGCTCGCTCGTGCGCGACGTCATCACCCGGGCCGACTTCCGCCGCGGCGACGCCGTCACGCAGACCCTCGCACCGACCATCCGCAGCCTGCCCCACGTCGCGTTCGACGGCGCACCCAAAGGGGAGATCATCTTCTTCGTGACGGAGCCAGAGTTCGACGCGCCGGGCGACTGGGCTGTGGACGTCACGGCGACGTCGGCGCAGGAGACCAGGAGCGCCCGCTACCACTTCACCGTCACCGAGAAGAGCCGGACGCCGCGGCTCGGCATGCCCGCCGTGCTGTCTCGGAACGCGGCCGTAGGAGACGGCGTAGACGCCACGCGGCTGTGCTCGCGGGTGCCGCCGTGCCCCTTTCACGTGTCGAGCGTCGCGGCGGCCCTGGCGGCCGGCCGGCCCGTCGTCCTCAACTTCGGGAGCCCCGCCCACGACGGCTCGTCCGTATCGTCGTCCGTCCTCGACCTGCTTGTGAAGTTGCAGCCGGGGTACGCCGACCGGTTCGAATTCATCCACATCGAGGTGTGGAAGGACTTCGAAGGCCGCGTGTTCGCTCCGGCAGTGCTCGAATGGGGACTGCTCACCGAGCCGTGGACGTTCGTCATCGCCCGGAACGCGCGCGTCGCAGGGCGGTTCGAGTCGGTGTTCGACGGGGAAGAGCTGTCGGCGGTGCTCGACTGGCTCATCCGCGAGGGAGCGTGAGGCGCGGGCTGGACGTAACGGGAGATAGACGCTCGTCGATAACGAGCGGCAGGTACCTCGACACTTTCGATGAAAATTTCCCCGGCGGCGTCTTGACAGGCGTGATGGCCGTGGTAGTATAGGGATGCTCCGAGTAGCTGAGAGCCGACGCTCGGTGGACGAATCCGGTCGAACGGAGTAGGGAAGCGGCCCCAAACCGCGACCCGAAGAAGGAAGGCCGGAGGAGGATGAAACCGAGAGGTTGGAAGCAGGTTACTCGGGGCGTTTTCTTTTGCCTGCGAGGCGTCAGCGCTGCGCTTCCAGCGCCTCCACGCTCAGGGTCGCCACGAACGGCAGGTTCCGGAACTTCTGTCCGAAGTCGAGCCCGTACCCCACCAGGAACTCGTCCGGCACCTCGAAGCCCACGTAGTCCAGCGGCACATCCACCAGCCGCCGCACCCGCTTATCGAGGAGCGCGCACACCTTGAGACTCCGCGGGTTGCGGGCCTCCAGGTATCGCAGGAGCGTGTTCAGTGTCATGCCGGTGTCGACGATGTCCTCGACCACCAGCACGTCGCGCCCTTCGATGCTCAGGTCCAGGTCCTTGAGAATGCGCACGGCGCCGGCGCGATCGCCCTCGTACGACGAGATGGCCATGAAGTCGATGACAACGGGCAGCGACACGTGACGCATGAGGTCGGCCATGAAGCACGTGACGCCCTTGAGCACGCCGACGAAGACCGGCTCCTTGCCCGCATAGTCACGGGAGATCTGCGCGCCCAGCTCTTCGACCCGGCGCTCGAGCTCCGACTGCGAGATGAGCACGTCCTGGATCGCCATCGCCTCGGTTTCCGACAGGGGACCGAAGCCGTACTTCGCCAGCAGCCGGAGGTAATCCTTGCGGTACAGCAGCTTGATCTGCACATCGGGGTAGAGCTCCCGGAACTGCCGGAGCTTCCGGTGCTTTTCCGTCACGAGACCCTGCTTGAGGGTCGTGAGCTCGATGTACAGGTCGAGCGCCGGCAGATAGAAGTCGGGGGTGAAGGCTTCGACCAGCCGGTCGCCCTCATAGCGGAGCGGGAACGATCGGGGTTCGTACTCCCATTCCAGACCGTAGAAATCGAGGAGCCGGGCGAACTCCTCCTCGCTCTCGTTCGCAAAGCGCACCGTGCCCGCTTTTCCGGCAGGACGACGGAGGAGAGGGCTCGTGGTCATGGGGAGACTCAGGTCAGGATGCCGCGCAGGATGGTGCTCGTCGCTTGGCGGATCCGCTCGACCAGCTCCGGCGGAGGCCCGTCTGCGCCCCTGGGGCGGCGCGACGGCAGCGACATGAGATAGTCGGTGAAACACGCGACGGTAAGGAGCATCAGGTCTTGCGAGACCTGGGCGGAGTCGATGGCGCGGAGCTCGCCCCGCTCGACGAGGATATCCAGAATGCGCGCCTGGGCCCGCTGCCACCGGTCGGCGAGCATCCGGTACTCCTCTGCTGCGATGGGGTCCTCGCCCATCGCCTCCATAAGCAGGACCTTCATGACGTCCCGGTTGCGGTACATGATGTTGAGGGCGCCCTGACAGATGCGGTGGATGACTTCGCCCGCGGGCGCCTGCACGTTCGCCCGCTCGAGCTCGCTCAGCGCCGGCGTGAAGCCGCGCTCCTCGAGCAGCGCCTCGAACAGCTCGCGTTTCGATGAGAAGTGGTAGTAGATGGCAGCGTCGGTGATGCCTGCGGCCTGCGCGATGTCGCGCACGCTGGTGCGCGCGAAGCCCTTGTCCGAAAAGAGCCGCAGCGATGCGTCGAGGATCTGCTTTCGTGTCAGCGGCCCGCGCCGGAGCTTGCGCGCCCGGCCGGGCGTAGGCTCAGCCGTCGTGGTCAGCGATCCGCCTCCCGTTCTTAGCAATTTCTAGAATACGCCTTCACCCCGCGACCGTCAACGCGAGACTAGAACGAAGATTCGACCGC
>DATLZC010000153.1:0-9728 GCA_035574215.1 Dehalococcoidia bacterium
GAGATGCTCGCGGGTCTGGGGCATGACGCCCTCGTCTGCGGCGACGACGAGCAGCGCCAGGTCGATCCCGCCGACGCCGGCCAGCATGTTCTTGATGAAGCGCTCGTGGCCCGGCACGTCGACGATGCTCACCTCGCGGCCTGAGGGCAGCGTCAGCCAAGCGAACCCGAGGTCGATGGTCATGCCGCGCCGCTTTTCTTCCTCGAGGCGGTCGGGATCGATGCCGGTGAGGGCGTGCACGAGCGCGGACTTGCCGTGATCGACGTGGCCGGCGGTCCCGATGACGTACACGGAGCGGAGCCTCCGCGGCCATTGTAGCGCTCGCGCGCCGCCTCCCCTTGCGCTTGCTCGAAGGGCGACGCCGAACGATACTCACCTTCGCCAGAGGGCGGGGAAGATGGACGCGCGAGAGCTCAAGGCGAAGGCTGCGATCACCGGGCTCGGCATCACGCCGATGGGCCGCATCTACGGACGCTCGGCGGACTGGTTCGCCGCCGAGGCGATCCGACTCGCCGTCGAGGACGCCGGCCTGCGCAAAGAGGACATCGACGGGTTGCTGGTCAACCAGGGTGTCACACCGATGAGCGGCATGGGCGGCCTGGGCATCCAGAATCACCTGGGGCTGACGAACCTCAAGCTCCTGGCCTCGATGAACGTCGGAGGCGCGACCGCGAACATCATGGTGCAGGTCGCAGCCATGTGGGTGATCTTCGGGCTGGCGACGAACGTGGTCTGCGTCTTCGCCGATGCGCCGCTGCGCCAGGGAAGCGGCGGAGGCGCCGCGTACGGCGGGGCGTTCTCGCGCCAGTTGCAGCCCCGCGGCATGAGCGGGCTCTACACCGCCTTCGGTATGGCGGGCGTCAACGCCCAGTACGCGCTCGCCGCCCGGCGGCACATGGCGATGTACGGCACGACGAACGACCACTTCGGGGCGGTGGCCGTTGCGCAGCGCCGCTGGGCGGCCATGAATCCGCTCGCCGAACACCGGGACCCCATCACGCTGGAGGACTACCACGCGTCGCGGTGGGTCGTCGAGCCGTTGCATCTGCTCGACTGCTGTCTCGTGTCCAACGGCGGCGTCGCCGTCATCGTCTCCCGGGCTGACCGCGCCCGCGATCTGCGGCAGCCGCCCGTGTACATCTGGGGCTGGGGTCAGGGCCACCCGGGCGACCTTCGCCGCAAGGGGTGGGATGTGGACACGCAGACGGGCGCGCCGCTCGCCAAGGAGCAAGCGTTTCGGATGGCGGGCGTGACCCTCAGCGACATCGATGTGCTGGAGCTGTACGACTGCTACACCTACACCGTCATCGTCACGCTGGAGGATTACGGCTTCTGCCCCAAGGGCGAGGGCGGGCCGTTCGTCGCCGACGGTAAGCTCGGCCCCGGCGGCTCGCTGCCGACCAACACGGGAGGCGGTCAGCTCTCGGCGTACTACATGTGGGGCATGACGCCGCTCTCGGAGGCGGTGATCCAGGCCCGCGGGCACGGCGGCGAGCGCCAGGTCGAGCCGCACGACGTCGTCCTGGTGAGCGGCAACGGCGGCATCCTCGACCACCACAGCACGCTGATCCTGAGCCCGCTAGCCTCGTGAGCGAGAAGAGGGCGATGGCTGAATACACGCGGCCCATCCCTGTCGCGGACGAAGCTTCCGCCCCGTTCTACGAAGGGGCGAGGCGACACCAGCTCGTGCTCGCGCGATGCGGCCGCTGCGGACAGTGGCGGCTCCCCTCGCGGGAGCACTGCCCCGACTGCTGGTCCACCGACGTGCGGTACGAGACGGCGAGCGGGCGCGGCGTGCTCTACAGCTTCGCCGTGATGCACCAGAAGCTCGTCCCGGGGTTCGAGGACCGCGTGCCTTATCACTTCGCCATCGTGGAGCTCGACGAGGGGCCGCGGCTCGTCACCGACATCGTCGGCTGCCCTGTGGAGGCGTTGCGCGTCGGGATGCCCGTCGAGGCCGTGTACGACGACGTGAGCGAGGAGACGACGCTGATTCGGTTCCGGCCGCGGGAGGCGTGAGTGGCGCCGGGTGGCCGGACCGAGACGGTGCGAATCCCATCCGGCTCGCTCTCGCTGGAGGGCGTTCTGCACCTGCCGGAGTGGACACCGGGCCCGGCCGTGGTCGTCTGTCACCCTCATCCCCTGTACGGCGGCGACATGCACAACGGCGTCGTCCTCGGGGTGTGCCGGACGGCCGTCGAGGAGGGATGCGTCGCGCTGCGGTTCAACTTCCGCGGCGTCGGCGGCAGCGAAGGGACGTACGACGGCGGCCGCGGCGAACGGGACGACGCCATCGCCGCCGTCGAGTGGCTCCGTTCTCGTCCCGAAGCGGACCTCTCGCGCGTGTGTCTCGCGGGATACTCCTTCGGCGCGCTCGTGGCGTGCGCGGCCGCAGCTTGTGTGCCCTCGCTGGCCGCGCTCGTTCTGATTTCGCCCCCGGCGGCCGCGGGCGATCTCTCGATCCCGGCGGATACGCCGACGCTGGTCATCGCCGGCGACGCCGATCAGTTCGCGCCGGCGGACGCGCTGCGCGCCGCCGTGTGCGGCGACTCCCGGACGCGTCTCGAACTCATCGAGGGCGCCGACCACTTCTGGTGGGACGGCGCGGAGCGGCTGTTCGCCGCGGTGCGCGCGTTCCTGCGAGAGACGCTGGCCCTGAGGGACGCTGGCTAGTCCTTCAGATCCCCAGGGCGGTACACGAGCACCGGCGCGACCCGCGAACGGATGAGGGCCGAGGCGACGCTTCCCTGCACCACGGCCGCCAGGCCCGTCCGTCCGTGGGTCGACAGCGCGAGCAGGTCCGCGCCGATGGCCCGCGCGTACTCGAGGATCGGCTCCACCGGGTCCTCGGCCATCCGGACATGGCGCACGACGCGGAGTCCCTGAAAGCGCTTCTCGATGGACAGGAGGTACTCGTCCGCTTCGTGTTCGAGACGGGCGATGGCCTGCTCGCGCGTCTCGATGGGAACCTCCTGTACGCGGCCGTGGACCACCGTCGGGGTCGAGACGCCGAGCGTTCCGGCGAACGCGGTCGGATACTGCGCGTCGACGACGGCACGGCGGCCCCGGCCCTCGCGGCGGGGCGGATGCACGACGGTCATGAGATGAACCTCGGCGCCGAGACCCCGGGCCAGCATTTCCGCGTACGGCAGGATGGCCTCCGATCGCGGGGAGCCGTCGAGGGTGATCAGGATTTTCATGGCACGCGCCCTCCACTGCGAAGGGGTCGCTCCGAACCGCTTCCGCCTGTACCATACGTCGGAGCTGCGGGCCGGGGCGACCTGCGTTCTTCCCCTGTACGCGGGACGTTCGGCCCCGAAACGGGCCGAGGACGCTTCCGGCCTTGATGCGGATGGACCAATGGTCCCGGCGTCACGGGCCGGTCATCCCTCGGACGAATCGCGGGTCGACGGTACGCTGGGCGCGAAGGGCTCAACGTGAAAGGCGCACCGGTATGTCGCGAACGCTCGTTCCCATCGTCGGTCTCGTCGTCCTGCTCGCGGCCGTCGGAGCCGGCGTGGGTGTGTGGTTCGCCCTCGGGGGAGGCGGCGGATGCGACGCCGACGCCCTTCGCGAGGTCGTGCGCGAGGGCGTGGCCGAGGCCGACCGTCAGGGCCTCGACGAGTTCACGCCAGAGTTTCCCGCAGGCTGCGACGAGGCGGACCTCCGCGCGGTGCTCCACGACGTTACGCACGAGTGGCACGTCATGCCCGGCGGGTCGCTGATGCGAGGAGCCAGCCATGGCCAGTGAAGCGCGCTCCGCTGAAGGCTGGGTGACCGAGCTCATGCGGTCGTACCGCGACCGGCTGCTCGGTGGCTTGTACGAGGGGATATACCGCCTCGAGGGCGAACCCCTGCGGCAGCTCATGGACGCCCAGGCGGAGACGTGCGTGTCGGCGTTTGTCGCGCTCATGGACATCCCCGCGGACCTCGACTTCGAGTCGTTCCTCGAGCGTATGCGCATCTCGGGGCCCAGCCAGATTCGCATCGAGCGCACAGGCCCCGATGCGCTGCTGTGGACGGAGGTCCATCGCGGGGAATGCGTGTGCCCCTACGTCCGGCAGGGAGTGATCCGGCTCGATCCCAAGCTCTGCCT
The DNA here is from genome assembly GCA_035574215.1 of Dehalococcoidia bacterium. Classification (GTDB taxonomy): domain Bacteria; phylum Chloroflexota; class Dehalococcoidia; order DSTF01; family JACRBR01; genus DATLZC01. The sequence continues at coordinate 4,097 of DATLZC010000153.1, forward strand.
GTGTGGCGAAACCTGGGTGCGGCTCCTCGTGGAGCGTCACGCCCGCCGGCGCGCCCGTGTGTCGCTCGTGGAGTCCGTGGCGACGGGCGCTGAGAACTGCGTGTATCGAGTCGAGCTCGGCGAGCCGCTTCCCCAGCGCCCGGGGTCCTCGCGTTAGAATGCCTGTGTGACCACACGGCGGCAGCGATTCGCGGCCCAGCTTCGCGCCCTTCCCGCGCGCCCGGGCGTCTATCTCATGCGCGACGCCGAGGGACGGGTGATCTATGTCGGGAAGGCCGCGAATCTGCGGAACCGCGTGCGGTCCTACTTCGGCTCCCCGTCTAGCATGGAGCCGAAGACGCGGGCGCTGTCCGAGGCCATCGCTGATTTCGACTTCATCGTCACGTCGACCCCACAGGAGGCCCTGCATCTCGAGGCGACGCTCGTCAAGCGGCATCAGCCGTTCTTCAACATTCGCCTCAAGGACGACAAGCATTACCCGTACCTCAAAGTCGACCTCGACGATCCGTGGCCGCGGGTCTACATCACACGGCGGGTCGAGCGCGACGGCGCTCGCTACTTCGGGCCGTACGCCAGCGCCTCGTCCGTCAGAACCACGCTCGACATCGTGAAGAAGCTGTTCCCGTGGCGATCCTGCACGAAGACCATCACGGGGACCGACCCGCGGCCCTGCCTGGACTACTACATCAAGCGGTGCATCGCGCCCTGCACCGGGTACTGCACGAAGGAGGAGTACGACGAAGTCATCCGCCAGGTGATCCTGTTCCTGGAAGGGAAGACGAAGGAGGTCGTCGAGGGCCTGCGCCGGCAGATGGAGGAAGCGTCGGAGCGGCTCGAGTTCGAGCGGGCCGCGTTCCTGCGCGACCAGATCAAGGCGATCGAGGCGGTCAGCGAGAAGCAGGTCACGGCGACAACGAAGCCCGCGGACGAGGACGTGTTCGGCCTGGCGCGCGCCGACGGCGACGCCATGGTGCAGGTGCTGTTCATCCGCGGGACGAAGATGGTCGGCGCGGACAGCTTCAGCATCGACGGGTCTCAGGGCGAAACGGACGCCGACGTCATTGCCAGCTTCCTGAAGCAGTTCTACGAGTCCTCCACGTACGTTCCACGCACGGTCGTCGTGCCGATGCCCGTGCCCGAGCAGCCGCTGATCGAGGAGTGGCTCTCGGAGCGCCGTGGCGCGCGGGTCCGCATCGTCGTGCCGCGCAAGGGCGAGAAGCGCAGGCTGGTGGCGATGGCGGAGGAGAACGCGCGGGAGGCGCTCGCGATGCAGCGGGTCAAGTGGCTCGCGGACGCGGGGAAGACGCAAGAGGCGCTCTCCGAGCTTCAGGAGGAGCTGAACCTTCCGGCGCCCCCGCGGCGCATCGAGTGCTACGACATCTCGAATCTCCAGGGCACGTCTTCGGTGGGCTCGATGGTGGTCTTCGTGGACGGCCACCCGCGGCCCAAGGAATACCGCCGCTTCCGCATCAAGACGGTGGCCGGCGCCGATGACTTCGCCTCCATGGCCGAGGTGCTCCGACGGCGCTTCAAGCGCGCGGGGCAAGCGGCCCGCGCCCCGAACGGGGCCTCGAACGGCGCTGTGGACGAATCTTTCGGGGCGCTCCCCGACCTGGTGATCGTGGACGGCGGGAAGGGCCAGCTCCACGCGGCCCTGGATGTGCTGCGCGACCTGGGTGTCGAACACATCCCGGTCGCGGGCCTCGCCAAGCGCCAGGAGGAGCTGTTCGTCAAGGACATGAGCGAGCCCATCGTCCTCCCGCGCACGTCACAGGCGCTGTATCTGGTCCAGCGCGTCCGCGACGAAGCCCACAGGTTTGCAATCAGCTATCACCGCAAGGTTCGGACGAAGGCGGGCATGCAGTCGGCGCTCGACGCCGTGCCCGGTATCGGACCCAAGCGGAAGAAGGCGCTCCTCCGCAAGTTCGGCTCGGTGAAGGCGATTCGCGAGGCGTCGGTAGAGGACATCGCCGCCACCGTGGGCTTCACGCGGCGCCTGGCCGAGGCGGTGAAGGCCCATCTCTAGTCCGCGGATGTGAAGGCGATCAGCGTCCGGGCGTTGGCCACGGCGTGGCCGTAGGCGTCGTTGTTGAAGTAGACGAAGACCTCCTCGACAGGCAGCGCCGAGAGGCGGTCCGCCCACGCGCGCAGCTCGTCGTCGCTGTAGCGTCCGCCGTACAGATCGCCCGAACCGTGGAACCGCATGTACGCGAAGTCGGCCGTCGCCACGAGAGGCGTGGCGTGGTCGACCATGTGGTACGCGCAGAACCCGGCGTCGAACTCGCGCAGCAGTGCGTACACCTCGTCGGAGAACCAGGACGCATGCCGGAACTCGAACACGTGGCGCAGGTCTCGCGGCAGCAGCTCGAGAAAGGAGCGCAGCCGGTCGAGATCGCGATGGTGTCCCGGGTGGAGCTGCCACAGGATCGGCCCCAGGTGTTCTCCGAGCAGGCGCGCGCGACCGGTGAAGAGGTCGATGGACTCCGATCCCGGGCGGAGGCGCTTGATATGGGTGATGAACCGGCTTCCCTTCACGGCGTAGACGAAGCCTTCGGGCGCCGCCTCGTGCCAGTGACGCCAGGCGTCCTCGCCGGGGAGGCGGTAGAAGGTGTTGTTGATCTCGACGGTCGAGAACGCGCTCGCGTAGAAGGCGAACCAGCCGCTTTGAGGAAGGGTCTCGGGATAGAACACCCCGCGCCAGTGCGGGTAGACCCAGCCCGAGGTGCCGATGCGGAAGCGCGGCGTCACGGCCCCGAGACCTCCCGCCGCCCAGTATACGAGGGGCTCGCTTCTAGAGCGGTGTCCCCTCGGGCTGCGGAGGAGCCGTGGCGGTGCGCTCCCAGCGCATGTAGCCGAACGCACCGAGCGCCGCGACCCCCGCGAGCAGCACCACGAACATGACGATATCGTGGGTCCTCCCTGCCTGAACGCTCTCGAACGAGGGTAGGAAGACATTGAAGACGGCGCTGAAGAAATCGCCCGCTGTCGCCGGGCGACCGTCCTGAATCCCGCTGACCAGCAACAGAAGGACACCTCCCAGCAGACCCGCTAGCGGCAGGACCGTCATCCTGGCAGTGAGAACCAGTCCCGCGAGGACGAACACGACCGCGACGCCGATGTGGATGGTCCGCACCTCGGAAACGTTCTGAGCCGTCTCCCGCAGCAGACGGCGCGCTTCCTCATCCTCTTCCTCGCTCACGTCGGTCTCGAAGGAGTCGCCGAAGAAGACGCCCTGTTCGAGGAGGTCTTCAGGCGCGGTCGGTGGCCGTACGAAGGCCGTCGTCGCGCTCAGGGTGAGCAGCACGAGCGCGACGCCCAGCGCCACCTGATACACACGCTTCGCGAGCTCCGCCGTTCCCCCGAGGCGCTCAGCAAACAGAACGGCGACGACGAGCGCCGCGAGGACGAATCCGGACTGGAGCTGCGCAAGCGAGTAGTCGAAACTTTGCATTCTCTCCCTTCCTTTCTCGGGCCTGGCCCCGTCGCCACGGCGGCGCCGGCCGCGGCGCGATCCGATGGCGCGAGTATAGCCGCATCGCCCGAGGGATGTCAGAATGATGGACATCCACGCATCCAGGAGGATTCGCCATGGCCGCTGTACGTGTGGGCGAGGAGGCGCCCGACTTCACGCTGAAGGACGAGAACAACCAGGAGGTCACGCTCAGCAAGCTCAGAGGGCATCCCGTCGTTCTCGTCTTCTATCCTGCCGACTTCTCGCCCATCTGCACGAACGAGCTGTGCGCTTACAGCGACGATTACAGCGCGTTCGAGCAGAAGGGCGCGAAGGTCTTCGGAATCAGCCGAGACTCCATCTGGGCGCATCGCGCGTTCAGGGAGAAGCACGGGCTTCGCCAGAGCCTGCTGGCCGACCCGAAGGGCGATGTGGCCCGGCTCTACGGTTGCTGGAACGAGGCGGCCGGCGCCGCCGAGCGCATGACGGTCGTCATTGACGAGAACGGCATCATCCAGTACGTGGTGCACAACTCGATGGCGCAGCCGCGAGACCACAAGGAGGCGCTGGCGGCGCTCGGCTGACACGCACCACATCGAGCGGGGCCTTCCGCTGGAGGCGGGCCGCCCGCGGCCGATGATCTGCTCAGAGGGACGCTTCGCGTCGGGAGGAGCGCATCTGTGCTGGCTGCCGCTCTCATGGGGCTCGTCGGCCTGCCGATGGGGCTGGTTCTAGACCGGCTCGCGGTCGCGCTGGCGTGGCCGCCGGACGCCGCGGACGAGGTCGACCCGGGCGCAGAGGCTGCGCCGAACGAAGGCGTCGCCCCGCATGCGGCGCTCGCCGGCGAGGGCGGGCAGGTCGTCGTGCACCCCCGGTACTCGTGGCGGACCGTCGCGGTCGTCGCCGCGACGGTCGCCGTGTTCGCCGCGGCGGGAGCGCGATTCGACACTCCGTGGGCGCAGGCCGTCGTGGCCGCTGCCGCAGCGGTGTTCGTGCTGTGCAGCGCCACGGACCTGATGAGCTACCGCGTCCCCAACGTGGTCACCTACCCGGCCATCCTGGCGGCGCTGGCCGTCGGTCTCGTGGCGCCTGACGCGAGCGCGGCGGACGTGCTCGCCGGCGGTCTGTTGGCGGGCGGCATCCTGTTCGTCCCGGCCCTCCTGACCTCGAGCATGGGGATGGGCGACGCGAAGCTGGCGCTGTTCGCCGGGCTCGCTCTCGGGCTGCGGGCCGTGGTTCCGGCGTTGCTGCTCATGGCGATCTCGGGCGGCGTCGTGGCGGGGGCTCTCCTGGCGTTGCGGCTCCGGCCCCGCGGCGCGCCCATGCCGTATGCGCCGTTTATCGCCCTCGGCGCCGTGGTCACGCTCCTCGCGCAGGGACCAGCGGCGGCGCCCCTCGGCTGAGGTCGGGGCTCCGGATGGTATACTGCGGCAGAAGCGAGCGCCTCCCGAAGCCCGCCCACGGCGGGTTTCGATCTGTCGGGGCGCAGTGAGTGGGACTGTGTGGGATCGAGTTCGCGCCCTCGAAGAGAAATACGACCGCCTGACCGAGGAGATGGCCCGGCCCGAGGTCGCGGCCGACTATGAGCGCATGGCCGAGCTCGCGAAGGAGCGCGCGGCGCTCGAAGACATCGTCCTCCTGTACCGGCAGTACCGCGAGACGCAGAAGGGCATCGAGGACGCCCAGGCCGTCGTGTCGGAAGGCGATCCGGAGCTCGCCCAGCTCGCCCGCGAGGAGATCGCCACCCTCACCGAACGCTTGCGCCGCATCGAGCAGGATATCCGCCGGGCGCTGCTCCCGAAGGACCCCCATGACGAGCGCGACGTCATCGTCGAGATCCGCGCGGGTGAGGGCGGCGACGAGGCCGCCCTGTGGGCCGCCGACCTCTTCCGCATGTACACGCGCTACGCGGATCGCAAGGGCTGGAAAGTCGAGGTGCTGTCGGCCAACGAGATCGGCATCGGCGGGCTGAAGGAGGTCATCTTCGAGGTCCGCGGCAAGGGCGCGTACTCCCGTCTCAAGTACGAGAGCGGCGGGCATCGCGTGCAGCGGGTCCCGGCGACGGAGGCCAAGGGGCGGATTCACACCTCGGCCGCGACCGTCGCCGTGCTTCCCGAGGCCGACGAGGTCGATGTGACGATCGACGAGAAGGACCTGCGGATCGACATCTTCCACGCGGGG
>DATLZC010000154.1:0-13632 GCA_035574215.1 Dehalococcoidia bacterium
CGCCTACTGGGACACCCTCATCGCCCGCAGCGCCTCGCGCTTCTTCCTGCTCGCGAGCTTGGCGCAGCGGCCGATGCACGGGTATGAGCTCGCCAGAGCCATCGCAGAGGCGTGCGACCACTGCTGCGAGCCTTCCGACGCCATGATCTACCCGACCATCCGCGAACTCACGCTCGGCGGGTACATCGTCTGTCGCGAGGAACGCCAGGGAGCGCGCGCCCGCAAAGTCTGCGAGCTCACCGAGCGCGGCTGGCGGGCGTACCGCGCCGCCGCCGAGGCCTGGGGCCACGTCCTCCCCTATCTGTCGCAAGCCGTCACCAGGGGGCTGCTCGGCCCCGCGGGCGAATCGAAAGGAGCGAGTCATGTCGAATCCGCCTGCCGACGAGATCAAGACTGCGGTTAAGGAGCGCTACGCTGCGCGGGCCCGCGAGCGGCTCCAACAGGAAGACACCATCCCCCTGACCGAGGCGTCCGCGTCCTGCTGCGATCCCTGCTGCGGCCCGGGCGAGGCGCCGGAGGAGGAAGTATCGAGCTGGGCGCGCCGGCTGTACTCGGCGCAGGAGTTGGGCACCGTGCCCGAGACGGTGGCGGAGCTGTCGCTCGGATGCGGCAATCCCATCGCGCTGGCCGAGCTTCGCGAAGGCGAAACCGTGCTGGACCTCGGCAGCGGCGCCGGGCTCGACTGCTTCCTCGCGGCGCAGCGGGTGGGGCCCACGGGCCGGGTCATCGGCGTCGACATGACCCCCGAGATGCTCGAGCTCGCCCGCCGCAACCTGGCGAAGGTCGGCGCCGCCAACGTCGAGTTCCGCGCCGGCGAGATCGAATCGCTCCCGGTCGACTCCGGCAGCGTCGACGTCATCATCTCGAACTGCGTGATCAACCTCTCACCGGACAAGGACGCCGTGTTTCGCGAGGCGTACCGGGTGCTGAAATCGGGCGGGCGGTTCCGCGTGTCGGACATCGTCTGGGTGCGGGAGCCCACGCCGGAGGAGCAGAGCGACCTGGCGTCGTGGGCGGGATGCGTGGCTGGCGCGCTGACGGTGGGCGCATTCGCAGAGAAGCTGCGCGCCGCCGGCTTCGAGCGCATCCGCATCGACCACGGCCCCGACGACGGCCGCGGCTGGACCAGCGCCTATATCTCCGCCGACAAACTTGCAGCGGGCTAGCTAGCATAGCCATGGTGGGAGCCTCGCCGCGTGCCGATATCTAGCCATGGACCGCGGGTGACGCAGGTGGCCGAAGCGGGTTAAGCTTCGTGCCAAGGGAGCGAAAGTCTGCTCTCGAGGTAGGACGGCGTGGCTACGACGGTCGGCACAAGCGCAACCCGCGAGCGATGGGCGCTCCGGTCCCTGTCGAACGTTGTCCTCGGCAGACTCGCCGGTCTCCGGACCGAGGCGCTCCTGCTTGCCGGGCTGACCATCTTCGCGGCGGTCCCCCGGCTGGTGTTGCTCACGAAGATTCCCCCGGGACTCCACGGTGACGAGGGATGGACAGGGCTGGACGCCGAACGCATCCTGCGCGAGGGGTGGATCGGGCCGTACGTGGGGAGCGCGCTCGGGCAGCCGGCCGGCCCTCTCTACTTCGTAGCGCCCTTCGAGAAGCTGTTCGGCCCGGACGTTCTGGCGGTCAGACTGCCCATGGCAGTCCTAGCTACCGCTACGGTGCCCCTCGCGTATCTCGCCTTCCGAACGATGTTCTCCAGGACCGTCGGGATATTCGCCGCGGTCCTGCTCGCGGTGAGCCTCTGGCACCTGCATTACAGCCGCATCGGCTTCATGGTCATTTCGTGGCCTCTCGTGGAGCTGATCACCCTCGCGTTCCTGTTTTGGGGCATCCGAAACCGAAGCCTGTTTGCGTTCGCGGCGGCGGGCCTTTCGTTCGGTGCCGGAATTTACACCTACAACGCGTACCCCGTGTTCGCGCTCCCGGTGGCCGTCGCGCTGCTATGGTTCGCCACCGCCGAGACCGGGCGAAACCTCTCTCGCGGGTGGCTTCGCGCGATCGCGCGGCCTGCCCTCTGTCTCACGCTGTTTGCCGTCATGGCGGTCATCGCAGCGCTCCCGATGATTCAGTACGCGGCCGACCCGCAGAACGGCTACCTCAATCATCACCGCACCGTGTCGGTCTTCGAGAGTGAGGAATGGAAGTCGAAAGATGCGTGGGAGAAACTCACCTTCTCGCTCGGGCGAGTCAAGGACTTCTACTCCGCCGTGTTCTGGAAAGGCGAGCCGGACGGCGCAGACGCCGCCGGCGCGCGCGCCATGGTGGATCGCGCCTCCGTTGTCCTCGTCGCGGCGGGCCTCCTCATGTTGGCATCGAAGTGGCGCAATCCGGCGGCCGCCACCGTGCTGGCGGCGTTCGTCTTCCTTCCGTTCGCCAGCGAATTCACCTACAACGCACTGTTTCGGCGGTCGCTTGGCCTCGTACCGTTCCTGGCGGTGATCGCCGCGGTCCCTCTTGCGGCGTTATGGGACCGCGCGCGGTCGTTCGCCCGAGAGTGGCAAACGTTGACGCGCGTGGCCGTGGCGGGGGTGGTCGCGCTCATCGGGTACCAAGCGCTCACGTACTATTTTCGGGATTTTCCAGATACCAGCCTCGCACGCTTCACATTCGCCGTGGAACTGGCGAAGGCCTCGGAGTACATGCAGGATCTACCCGACGACACATACGTGTATTTCTACAGCGCGCGCTGGGGCTTCGGGTATGAAACGCGCCGCTACCTCGCGGCGGGAGTGGAGGGAGAAGACCGATCCAGAGAATTCGGCACGTTCGATCTGCGGCGAACGCGTGACACCGGCGTCGCGTACGTTCTGCTGGCGCCGTACGAGGAATACCTTTCACAGTTGACGCGTCTGTACCCGGGGGGCATCGTCACGGAGTCGCGTCACGACGGGACGGTGGAATTCGTCGCGTACTACCTTCCGCCGGAGGAGCGCGGCCCGTGACCTTCGAACGCGGCGTCATCGAGTCCACGTCGCGCGCACGATGGGCGAACAATCCAGAACCCGGCGCCGCGCCTCGAATTCGGCGCTATTCACTCCGCCGTTCCCGAACCGAGCCGCCTCCCGAGCCATGTCCCGCCACAGCTCCCACTCGCACCGATCGATTCCAGGGAGCCGCTGCATCTGTACGGCATCCTTCGATTGCCACACAAAGTACTCGCGGATGTTCCAGGCCCCGACGGCCACTACCCCGATCACGAGAATCGCTGGCGCGGTCGCCGTCGCCCTTCTTCCCCACGTATCCACCACCTGGCCGAGCGCATCCACGCCCAGACCGACGTACAGAAAGTAGAACGGTGCGAACAGGACGCCGCGGGCAAGATCGGGCGTGCCACGGGAGAACACTTCGGAGATGAACAGCGGGATGAAGTACGGCCACCAGTGGAACGACTGACGAAACCGGAGCGCCGCCACGACCATCCCGATCCAAAACAGGTGCGTGGTGAGCAGATCGAGCGGCGGGGCGCCCGGCGGACCGTAGCGCGTCCACAGACCGCGGCGGAACTCCGAGCCATCCTGCAATACGAAGCCACGATAGTTCCGCACCACGTTTTTCGCTGCGATGACCCAGCCGTTCGTATCGCCTTCGTAGGGTTGTTTCGTATTGAAGACCGACACCATCTGGGTTCGGCGGTTGAAATAGTCCCAGTCCTCGAGGACGTTCACGGCCAGCGGCGCAACGAGTATGGCTGCGATCAGCGTGGCGAGCGCCCCACCGCGCAGGGCGTCTCGCCACGACAACGCTCGCATCGCGACCGCCAGCGCCACCTGCACCAGCACCGCGATGATGATGAACCGCCCCGTAAAGTAGCCGTACATTCCCAGCGCACTGAACGCGCCTGCGCCTGCCCACCACCGCCACCCACGAGAATCGATCGCCCTGCTTGTACACAGGCAGGCGCCGACCGCGAACAGCGCAGAATTGATGTTGTCCCAGGCCGTGCGCGAGAAGTGCAGGAACCATAGATTCGAGCCGAGCAGCGCGAGCGATGCGAGAGCAGCCGAGGGGCGCATCGACTGCCGAGCGAGCGGATAGAACAACGCCAGCGTCAATACGCCCAGGGCAACGGGGAACATGCGAAACGACCAGACCCCGTTACCGAAGATTTGCACGCTCCACGCGAGGGGGTACAGGCCGAGAGCGGGCGCTGGTTTCCAGTCGAAGCCGAACAGCCCTGGCCCGGTCCCTTCGATGATGTGATACGCGGTTTGGAGGTTATCCAGCTCGTCCCCTGCGAGAATCTGAGGGAACGTATCCAGTTTGACCACGCGGACCGCAGTCGCGGCGGCGAGAATGAGACACGCCAGCCCGAGCTCGGCTCGCCTTCCGGTCATGAACCGGGCGAGTCGGCCGATACTCCCTGCGAACGATGACCGCGCGGTCGCGCACGGGGTCATTGACGTGCGCCTCTGTTATCATCGGCTCGATACAACGCCCATCCGGCGAGAGCGTACATGACCGAACGAGCCGCCCCCGTGACGGGGGAACTCCCCACCGGTACCGGCGCGTTGGCGCGGCTGCGAGCCCTTTCGACAGCGAGGGCGGAGAGCCTCACCCTCGCGTTGCTGGTGGTCGTCATCGCTCTCGGGGCATATCTGCGGCTGGCCCACAACAACTGGGACGCCGACGTCTCGGGCCAGAGCCTCCACCTGCACCCGGACGAGCGCTTCATCACGACCGTTCTTCTCGACATCCGCGCGCCTGACTCGATTCGGGACTATTTTGACACGGAGCGCTCGCCGCTCAATCCGTACAACCGGAACCACGACACCTACGTGTACGGGGAGCTGCCGCTGTTCCTCGGGAAGTTCGTGGCCTCGAACACCCGGCTCCTCACGTTAGGCTTCGCGGACCGCGACTGGGACACGTACGACCTTGCGCACCGGGCCGGACGCGCCCTCACGGGAATCATCGACTCGGCGACCATCCTCATGGTCTTTCTGACGGCGAGCCGCCTGCTCGACAGGAGGGCGGGGATCGTCGCCGCGACGCTCTACGCCTTCGCGCCCCTCCCCATCCAGCACAGCCACTTCTTCGTCGTCGACCCGTACGCCACGTTTTTCGCCTCGGTCGCGGTGTACTTCGCTATCCGTCTCGCCCAGGGCGGCGGCTGGGGCAGCGCGCTGCTCGCAGGGCTGGCCCTCGGCTTCGGGACGGCGTCGAAGGTGACGGTCGTTTCACTGCTCCCCGTGGTGTTGCTGGGCGCGTCCCTGCGAGCGTGGCCCGTCCTCCAACCTTGGCTGGAGGCGATGTGGCGCTCGCAGCACGACGCCCGGCTGGACGGGGCGTCGGCGCGCAAGCCGCTGCTAGCGGCGCTCGGACTGTGTCTCGTGGCGACGACCGGCGCGTTCGCGGCCTTCCGGATTGCGATGCCGTACGCCTTCAATGCGCCTTCATGGCAGGACATCCTGTTCTGGACGATCCGCCTGAATCCGCACTGGCTGCAGGACGAACTCGACCAGCGGGCGCTTCTCGACGGCTCCTCCTTCCCACCGAACGTCCAGTGGATCGGGCGCATCCCATGGTTGTGGCCCTTGCAGCAGATGGTCCTCTGGGGGATGGGCATTCCCCTCGGGGTTACCGCCTGGCTGGCGGTCGGCTACCTGGCATGGCGGGTCGTGGCGCGCCGCGAATTCGTGTGGCTCGTGCCGCTCTCCTGGGTGGTGGGCTATTTCGCTTTCATGGGCGGGCAGTACTCGCTGTACATGCGGTATTTCCTCCCCCTCTACCCGACGCTGGCCGCCCTTGCGGCGGTTCTGCTTATCCACCTGTGGGACTGGAGCCGCGGGTTCTCGGGCGCTAGACCCGGCGCCCGGCGCGACCTTATTCCTCTCGCAGGCCGCCCGGCGCACATCGGCGCCGCCATTGCGGGGGCCGCCGTCGTGGCCCTGACGGCGGCGTGGGGACTCGCCTACTTCAGCATCTACACGGAGCCCGTGACCCGCGTCCAGGCCTCGCAGTGGATCCACGAGAACATCCCCGCCGGCTCGACGCTCGGCGTCGAACACTGGGACGATAGCCTCCCGTTCGCGGGTCCGAACCAGTACCGGCACGTGGAGTTCCAGAACTACGACATCGACGACGCAGATAAGATCCGCCGGCTTCTCGATAACCTGGACGCCGTCGATTATGTCATCCTGACGAGCAATCGCCTTTCGGGGAGCATTCCCCGCGCTCCCGCCATCTGGCCCGTCACCACGCGGTACTACGAGACGCTTCGGAGCGGCGAACTCGGCTTCGAGAAGGCCGCGGAGTTCGTGAACCCGCCCGAGATCTTCGGCGTGTCGATTCAGGACCGCAGCGCCGAGGAATCGTGGACGGTGTACGACCATCCGCCCGTCACGATTTACCGCAAGACCTCGGCGTACAGCAGAGAACGCGCGGCCGCCGTGCTCGGAATCGAAAAGGCGGAGACGGCGGTGCGGATGACGCCGAAGGAGGCGGGGAAGAACGCGCTGCAGCTTCGGCCGGACGAGCTCGAGAAGCAGCGCACGGGCGGAACGTGGACCGCCATCTTCGACGCGGAGAGCTTCGCGAATCAGCACCCGCTCATCGTCTGGTTCGCCGTCGTCGAGCTTCTCGGCTTCGCAATGCTGCCTCTCGCCGCCGTCCTCTTCCGCTCGCTGCCCGACCGCGGCTATCTCCTCACGAAGCCTCTGGGGTTCATCGTCTTCGCGTATTTCGTCTGGGGCCCGGTCTCCTTCCATCTGGTCGACTTCACCCGCCCGGTCGTGTACGGCGTGTTCGTCGCCATCCTCCTGTTCGGCGTCGTGACGCGGAGCGTCTGGGGACCCCAGCTTCGCGAACTCGTCCGCGCGCGCTGGCGCAGCCTCGCCCTCGCCGAAGCGCTGTTCATCGCGGCGTTTCTCGCGGCATACGGCGTTCGCCTCGCCAACCCCGACCTCTGGCATCCGTACCGCGGCGGCGAGAAGCCGATGGAGCTCGCCTACTTGAACGCGGTCACTCGGAGCACCACGATGCCGCCGTACGACCCGTGGTATGCGGGCGGCTACATCAACTACTACTACTACGGCCAGTTCATGACGGCGAACGTCATCAAGCTCACGGGCATCCTCCCCGAGATCGCGTTCAACCTGGCCCTGCCGACCTACTTCGCCTTCACGGTGGGTGTGGTGGCATCGATCGCCTACAACCTGGTGGAGCTGGCCCGCCGCGCGCTGAAGCGGTCGCCCCGGTTCCGTCCGATCCCTGCGTGGTCGTCCCTGTGGGCCGCTGGGCTCGCGGTGTTCCTCGTCGTGCTCGCCGGCAATTTCCGGGGCATGGCGCAGGGACTCGACCGCCTGTCCGAGGCGTCGCCCTGGCAGTCGAACGTGCCGGTGGTGGGTCCGGTCGTCGAGGTCGTCGGAGGGACATTCGAGCTGCTCCGGGGCGAGAGGATTCCCTACGACTACTGGGACCCGAGCCGGGCCATTCACCTGACGCCGGACCAGGCGAATCAGGCGGCGCCCATCACCGAATTCCCGATGTTCACGTTCATGTTCGCCGACCTGCACGCCCACCTGATGGTCATCCCGGTGTCGCTGCTGTCCCTGGCGGTCGGGCTCGCGGCGGTGGCGTCGGCGCGCGAGGCGCAGGGCTGGCCGCGAGGCCACCGACGGGCCGTCGAGTGGACGTTCGTGGGTCTTCTCGGGCTGCTGGTGGGGACGGCGCGCTGGACCAACTCGTGGGACTACCCCACGTTCGGGCTTCTGGCGTCGGCGACCCTGTTCATCGCCCAGTGGCGCGCTGACGGCGGGTTCAGGCTCTCGACGCTGGGGATCTGGATCCTGAAGTCGGCGGCGGTGCTCGCTGTGTCGCTCGCCCTCTTCTCGCCGGCCTCGCGCCATTTCCTGGCGCCCGCGACGGGCTTCCACCGCGCCGAGCAGACGACCCAGCTCGACGACTACCTGTGGCACTTCGGATTGTTCGTCCTCCTGGCCGCGGCGGTCCTGGGCGTCTGGCTGTACCGCTCCCTCGGGCGCACGCCGGCAATGGCGTCGCTCCGCTCGGGCACGGGCATGTCCCTGTCGATGGGAGCATTGCTCATCGCACTGCCCGCGGTCTTCGTGTTCGCCGCCACCCAGCGCGGGCGCATGGGGGTGGTCGCGCTCGCCGTCGTCATGCTCGCGGTGGTCGTATGGCTCGCGGCGCGCGAGATCGCGAGGCCCAAGCCGGACAGCCATGTGCGGCTGTTCGTCCTCGCCATGTTCGGTATGGCGTTCGCCCTGGGCGGAGGCGTCGACCTCATCACGCTGAACGACGACATCACCCGGATGAACACCGTCTTCAAGTTCTACCTGCACGCCTGGCTGCTGTTCGGCCTGGCGTCCGCCGTGGGCGTCTGGTATCTCACGGCCGTCATGCGCCCCGACGTCCGGGCCCTTCGCGCGGCCCGCGCCGTCGGATCCTCTGTCGGGGCGCTGCGCCCGTACCTCGCGCCGGCGTTCGCGTCCGCGCTCGCCGTCACGCTGGTGGGCGTCGCGCTGTATCCCATCCTGGCGCTGCCCCAGCGCATCGACGAGCGCTTCGCTGACCTGCCCCGGTCCATCAACGGCATGAATTACATGGCGCACGCGGTGTTCAACGACTTCGACGACATGGGGACCATCGACCTGTCGAAGGACTACGAGGGCATCCTGTGGATGCGCGAGCACGTCGAGGGGTCGCCCGCGATCATGGAGGGCGTGACGCCCGGGTACCGGTGGGGCTCTCGCTACTCCATCTACACAGGCTTGCCCGCAGTCGCCGGGTGGGACTGGCACCAGCGCCAGCAACGGGGCAAGTACGGTATCCTGGTCACCAAGCGCCAGGAAGACGTGACCAGGTTCTACACCTCGCCGGACCCCGCCGAGCAGATTGCGATCCTGGACCGTTACGACGTGCGGTACGTCATCGTCGGTGAGCTCGAGCGCAACTACTTCCCCGGGCCGGGGCTCGAGAACATCGCGGCCGGCCTGAACGGGCGTCTGGACAAGGCGTTCGACAACGGCTCCACCGCCATCTACCGGGTGACGCCGAAGCCGATCCCTGGGCCTCCGCTGGCGCGAGCGCCCTGACGCCGCCGGACGAGCATCTACGGCGCGCGCCAGACGAGGGCGACGTTCGGGGTTCCAGCGCTTCCCGGCATGAACCGCACGCGGAGGCCGCTCTCCCGTTCCGCCTGCCGCGCAAGCTCGTCCGCTTTCGCCCCGAACAGCGCGAACGCCGCCACCTCGATGTCGATGGTGAAATCGTGCGCTTCGTCAGGCGGACGCCATCCCGTGGCCTCGAACACGGCGTCGTGGAGACGAGCGCGGAGCGCCGGGTCGGTCGCCGGGATGGCGCGACCGTAGAGTTTGAAGTCGCCCTCCTCGCCGTTCGGGTCTGTCGTCACGCTGTGCAGCGCGCAGCGGGGATCGCGAAACAGGTCCCGCGCTTTCATCGAGCGCGGCATCATCCCGACGTAGAGGTGGTCGTCGACGAACAGGACCTCGACCGGGCTCAGGCGCGGCCCGCCGTCGCGCCGCAGCGTCCCGATGAAGGCGAGTCGCCGCCGTTCCAGGCGCTCGCGTCCCAGGCGCGCGAGAAGGGGCACCGCGCGTTCGAAGGCTCCCCAGGTGGCCATGGCTCCGTCCTTTCTTCGGCGCGCCGGCGGGCGAGCTTCCGGCGCAGCCGCTCCATGCGATGCCGCAGCCCCGGGGAGTCGCTCAGCGCCGCCGCGCGCTCGCAGGCTTGGAGCGCGCCCAAGTAGTCGCGCTCCCGGTGCTCGAGGTGCTTGGCGACCTCGATGAGCGCGTCGGGATCGCCCGCCGCCGCGAGCTCGCGCCAGAGCGCCGCCGCCTCGTCCCAGCGACGCTCGCGCCGGTACAGCAGGGCGAGGCGGCGCAGCGCGTGCGCCCGCTCCGCCGCGGTCAGCTCCGGGAGCGCCCCCGCGTAGGCGCCGGCGGCCCTCGCGCGCTCGCCCCGGCGCTCGTGCCACGCGGCGACGCCGAGGCGCTCGCGCGCGTCGTCGGTGTCGCCGTCGACGGCCATCACCAGCCGCGTCAGGAGCGACGCCATCGCCAGCACGTCCCAGCGATTGTGGCGGAACACCAGGCGGAGAGGCGCGGCGCGGCCCGCCCGAAGAAAGTCGAAGTACATCTGCGGGATCGCCCATCCGGGCACGTCGTCTTCGCGGAGGAACGCCAGCAGCCGCTCCTCGAGCTCGACCAACCGGCGCGACTCGGTGCGAAAGCGATAGACCTGCCGGGCCGGCCGCAGCAGATCGAGATGCGGCAGGCGATCGAGGGGCGAGGACAGGCGGTTCAGGGCGAACCGGCTTTCCAGCACCGGGACGTCGAAGGCGCGCCCGTTGAACGTGACCAGCGCGTCGCACTCCTCGAGGTCGCGGGCGAGCAGGCGCAGCATCGCCGTCTCGTGGCTCGGCGCCGGGAGGAAGTACTGGCGCAGGCGGAAGCCTTCGTCCCGCCACGCGCCCACGCCCACGAGAAAGGCGCACGTCCCGACGCCGCCGGCGAGCCCTGTCGTCTCGATATCGAGAAAGGCGGGCCGGCGGGGCGCGGGACCGCCCGTCAGCGCCTCGAGCGCGGCGCGCCGGGCCAGCCCGGCCCCGATGGAGAACCGGCCATGGGCGTGGTCCGACGGATACCACTCGTCCCGCACGAGCGCGGGGCCGGCCGCCGTCTCGACCCACGTGGCCCCGAAGATGACATCGAGCGGCGGGAGGGCGGGACGTGTGGGCTCACTGGGGCGCGGTGAGATGCCCGGAGCGCCCAGCGCCGCACGAACGCGGTCACGAAGCAGCGACGTCACGGGAAGGCTCCGGTTCGGCGGCGCGCCCGAGGGGCGGACACAGGCGCCGCAACAGGATCAGGGTCTCGGCTTTCCCGCCGGAGGCGTCGTCGGGGCCGGGGCCGCAGCACGAGGGACATCCCGACGGGCAGGCGCAGGCCTGGACGTGCTCGAGCGCGGCGCGGGCGAGCTCGTCGTGGACCGCGAACAGCCGTCGCGCGTAGCCGACGCCTCCGGGGCAGCGCTCCCAGAGGAAGACGGTAGGGCGCCCGGTGTGGGGCGAGCGCACCTGAGGCACGGCGTGGAGGTCGCGCGCGTCGCACATCAAGAACAGCGGCGCCAGGTTGCCGAGCACGTGGGCGAGCCCCCACAGACCCTGCTGCAGCGCATCCCGCGACAGGCCCTCCGTGGCCGAATCGTCCAACGCGAGCCAGTACGCCGTCGTGTGCTCGTCCTCCTGCGGCAGATGGATCTTGCCCCAGCCCACGTTCTCGTGCGTGTGCAGCTTCACCTTCTTGTACAGCGTCGCCAGAAACGTCACCGCCACCTCGCCGTGCGCCTTCATCCCACCTTTGACCGGCAGCGATTCGAACGACTCCAGCACATCGAGCTCGACCGCGAGGTTCGCGTCCGTGTAGTAGTCGACGTTGACCTTGCGGACGTACGCCTTCTGTTCCTCCCAGTCGAGCCGGTCGACGTGGTACTGCTGCCCGCCGTGGAAATAGATGGCGCCCTCGTGGACGAGCGTGGGAGCGGACGGCCGGTCGACCTCGCCGATGACGCGCGGCCGCCGGCCCGGGGCGTCGTCAGGGCTCGATTCGATGATTACGACGTTGTCGACGGCGGCGCTCCGCAGGCTCACCTGTTCAGCGGGATACGACTCCGCCATCCAGTGGTAGCGGCCGTCGGCCCGGTACAGCACATCCTCCTCGGCCAGCAAGTCGAGCAGCTCGCCTGCGCCCTGCCCGAACGGCTCGCCCTCCTCGAACGGCAGCTCGAACGCCGCGCACTTCAGGTGGCTCACGCGGACGTACAGGTTGTCGGGGTCGACGAGGCCCGCTTCGGGCGCCGTCTCGAACAGGTACTCGGGATGCGACGCGAGAAACTGATTCAGCGCCGTCGAGTTCGTGACCAGGCAGGAGAACGAGAGATCCGCACGCCGTCCTGCCCGCCCCATTTGCTGCCAGGCGCTGGCGAGGGTGCCCGGGTACCCCACGAGAATGGACGCGTCCAGACCTCCGATGTCGATCCCCAGCTCGAGCGCGTTGGTGGCGACGACGCCGCGAACACGCCCCTCGCGCAGGCCCTTCTCGATGGCGCGCCGCTCCCCCGGCAGATAGCCGCCCCGGTAGCCCTCGATGACAGGCGCCTCGCCGGGCCGGCGCCGCACCGTCTCCCGCAGGTAGGTGAGCAGCAGCTCGACGCTCATCCGCGACGGCGCGAACACGATGGTCTGGATGTCGTCGCGCAGGAGCCGCCACGCGAGGTCCCGCGCAGCCGTCAGGGCGCTCCTGCGGATGCCCAGCTCGGCGTTGACCACCGGCGGATTGTAGACGGCGACCACGCGGGGTCCGGCCGGAGCGCCGCTCTCGTCCACCAGCTCGAACGGCGCCTCGACCAGCCGTTCGGCGAGCTCCTTCGGGTTGGCGATGGTGGCGGAACAGCAGATGAAGACGGGGTCGCTCCCGTAGAAGCGGCAGATGCGGCGTAGCCGCCGGATGACGTTGGCGACGTGGCTCCCGAACACGCCGCGGTACTGGTGCATCTCGTCGATGACCACGAACCGCAGGTTCTCGAACAGCTTCATCCACTTGGTGTGGTGCGGAAGGATGCCCGTGTGCAGCATGTCCGGGTTCGTGACCACGATGTGGCCCGCCATGCGCACCTTGCGGCGGGCGTCGGGCGGCGTGTCGCCGTCGTAGGTGAAGGTCCCGATGTCGACCCCCATGGCCCGGACGAGCCCATGCAGTTCGTCCATCTGGTCCTGCGCCAGCGCCTTCGTGGGGAAGAGATACAGCGCCCGGGCCGAGGGGTCGTCCAGGATGGTCTGCAGCACGGGCAGGTTATAGCACAGCGTCTTCCCCGAGGCCGTCGGCGTCACGACCACGACGTTCCGACCCGAGAGAGCCGCTTCGGCGGCCTGCGCCTGATGCGTGTACGGCGCCTCGATGCCCGCGCGCCGGAGAGCGTCGCGGAGCCTGGGATCGATAGTGGGCGGGAAGGGAACGGTGCGCGCGGGCCGCGCGGGGAGGAGACGCCACGCCGCGAAGTGGGGCCCGAGCTCCGGGTCGGACCGAAGCTCCCTGAGCGCCGTCTCGAGGGGCCTCCGTGCCACGACGTCCTCCGTGACCCGCACGCTTGTTCCGAACGTACGGTCGTGAGTCTACGGGTCCGAAGCCCCGGTGTCAAGCGGGACACGGTAGGCCCGATGCCCGCCGATGCCGTTGGAGACGGGCGCCGCTGGTCGACGCGCGCGTCTACGCTGCCTTCGCGCGCTTCTCCGCGTACATCGCCGCGTCGGCGCGGTGGATGAGCGCATCGCGCGTGTCGCCGTCCGTGGGGAACGTCGCCACGCCGATCGACAGGCGGAGGCCGGACACCCGGCCCCCATCCGGCGTGCGCACGACGACGCGGGCGACCCGCTCGCTGAGGCGCCGCGCGATGGCCTCGGCGTCGCGACGCGTCGCGCCCGGGGCCAGCACCATGAATTCGTCGCCTCCGTAGCGGCCGACCACGTCCCCCGGGCGGCAGCCGAGCCGCAGCGCGCGTCCGATGGCCCGCAGCGCCTGATCCCCGACGAGGTGGCCGTGCGAGTCGTTGAGGCGCTTGAAGTCGTCGACGTCGGCGAGCAGGACCGAC
>DATLZC010000155.1:0-6543 GCA_035574215.1 Dehalococcoidia bacterium
CGCGCTCGATGGTGGCGATCGTGCGCTCGATTGCCTCGGGGTCGTCCGATGAAATCACGAACCACATGTTGAGTTCGTGCTCGCGCTCGTAGTTGTGAGAGATGGTGTCGAGCGAGTTCACGAACGCGGCCACCTCGTCGAAGCGTTCGGGCGGCACGCGCATCGCCGCGAGCGTCCGCTCGCCGCCGAGCTGGGGCGCATTGAGGATGGGCCCGACGCGCGAGAGCGCGCCCGCCTCCAGCAGCCGGCGGATCCGTGCGATGACCTCGTCTTCGGAGATGCCGAGCGCCTCGCCCATCTCCGCGAAGGGCCGGTGGGAGACGGGCAGGCCGCCCTGGTAGCGGTTCAGCAGGCGGCGGTCGACGTCGTCGAGCTCAACGGGCATCGTAGATGCGGCTGACGGGCCGCTCGGGACGGATGCGGCTCTGCGCCAGCCCCATCACTCTACCACAGAGGAACGCTGCGGGCAGTGCGACAGCGCCCGTCGCCGCCGCCTCCAGCAGGCCGCCCCCGGCGAACGCGAACGCCGCATGAAGTCGCGCGGCGACCAACAGCGTCCACGCCGCCGGCACCGCGAGCGCCCCCGCCAGCCCCGCGAGTCCTGTCATCACGATGTGGTGGGGCCGGATGCGCTCGCCCGTCGTAAACGGCAGCGCGCCGGCCACGGCTGTCCCCCACGCGGCCCCCAGCGCCACAGCGAGAAGCTGGCCCTCCGCGAACGAAAGGGGCCCCGGCGTGTCGACGACCGACCCCCCGAAGATCGCCAGTGGCGCGAACATCGCCTCGACCGCGAGGACGCCCGTGAGCGCCGCGGGCTTCAGCGCTGCCGGCGTGTCCCAGTCGCCCGACGCCACCAGCAGCGCCATCGCCGACCACAGCGACATGATGACGGGAAGCGCCACCATGAACGCGGTCACGACAGCGCCGCCCGCGCCCGAGCCCGCCAGCAGCCCGACGAGGACCGCAGCGTACACCAGTTGCCCCACGATCATCAGCGCCGCGAGGCGCGCGTTGTGTTCGAGCTCGAAGGAGAACATTGTCTCTCTGTGAAAAACGCCCGCCGGCGCCGGAAGTTGACGCTCAGATACGCGCCAGGGGCGCTTCGCGTAGCGCCGACGCGACACGTTCCACCGCGTCCCGGGGCGCCACCAGCTCCGCCTCGGCGTCAGCCCGCCGCTTGAACTCGACGGCGCCCTTCTCGATGGTGCGCGGGCTCACCGTGAGGCGGAACGGCAGCCCGATGAGGTCGGCGTCGTTGAACTTGACCCCGGGGCGCTCGTCCCGGTCGTCGTACAGCGTTTCGACGCCGGCCGCTTCGAGGTCGGCGACCAGCGCCTCCGCCGCCTCGCGAACGTCGGGCTGGTCGACGCCCAGGGCGACCACATGGGCGTGGTAGGGGGCGACCGTGAGGGGCCAGACGATGCCCCGCTCGTCGCGGTGCTCCTCGATCACGCCCGCGAGAATGCGGCCGATGCCGATGCCGTAGCAGCCCATTACGGGGCGACGTTGCGTACCGTCCTGGGCGAGGAACACCGCGTCCATGGCCTCGGAGTAGATGGTGCCGAGCTTGAAGACGTGCCCCATCTCGATCCCGCGGCGCGACTCGAGCGGCGCTTCGCACCGGGGGCAGGGCGCTCCCGGCGTCGCCAGCGAGATGTCGGCCACGATATCCGCCGTCCAATCGCGGCCGTAGTTCACGTTCTTCAGGTGCGTATCCTCCCGGTTCGCGCCCGTCACCAGGTTGTGCGTCTCCACGGCCGAGTCGTCGGCCACGATGCGCACGCCCGGCAGCCGCTCGCGCAGGCCCACCGGGCCCGCGGAACCCGCCACGAGGCCGTAGGCCTCGACGCGCGCATCGTCCATGAACCGCAGGTCCTTCGCCTTCAGGGCGTTGCGAAGCTTCGTCTCGTTGACCTGCAGGTCTCCCCGAATGGCGACGAAGACGGGCTGGCTGTCGGCCTCGTAGAAGACCGCCTTCAGCGTCTGGTGGTGCGGCACGCCGAGGAACCGTACGAGGTCGTCGATGGTGCGCTGCCCCGGCGTCGCCACTTCTTCGAGAGGAAGCTGACGCTCGTCGGGGAGCGCGAGTTTGCGGTGGTCCGCCTTCTCTGTGTTCGCCGCGTAGCCGCAGGCGGGGCACAGGATGACCTCGTCTTCGCCCACGTCGGTCAGATACATGAACTCCTGGCTGTCCTTCCCGCCGATGGCGCCCGAGTCGGCGAGCACGGCGATGGTCGGGAGCCCGCAGCGCTCGAAGGCGCGGCGGTACGCCTCGCAGACGGCGTCGTAGCTGCGGTCGAGTCCGTCCCAGTCGACATCGAAGCTGTACAGGTCCATCATCGTGAACTCGCGGGTGCGGACCAGGCCTCCCCGCGGGCGCGGCTCGTCGCGGAACTTCGTCTGAATCTGGTACAGCAGCAGCGGCAGCTCGCGATAGCTCTGGACGTGCCGCTTGAACAGGTCGACGATGACCTCTTCGTGCGTCGGGCCCAACACCAGCTCGCGGTCGCGCCGGTCCTTGAGCTGGAAGAGGACGTCACCCATGGACGCGCGGCGGCCCGACTGCTCCCACAGCTCCGCGGGATGGAGCGCTGGGAGGTGCACCTCCTGTCCGCCGGCGCGGTCCATCTCCTCGCGCACAATCTGCTCGATCTTGCGGAGCGCGCGCCAGCCGAGCGGGAGGTAACTGTAGATACCGGCCGCGAGCTGCGTGACCAGCCCGGCGCGGAGCATGAGCTGGTGGTTCGCCGTCTCCGCCTCCGCCGGCGCCTGACGGAGCGTCCTTCCAAACAGATGCGACATCCGCATTACGGGCCATCACCCTCGAGCGCGTCTTCGACGTCCCAACTGTACCCGAACCGCCCCCGTTCGGAGTAGCGCACTCGGGAGTCGCAAGCGCCGGCCTTTGGCGGGCCGCTGCCTCTGGCGGTAACCGTCGACCCGTGGTTAACTCCCAGCGCTCTCGCCACGTTCCTGTCTTCGGGAGGTCTTCGATGCAACGACACGGACAGATCGGGTGGTTCTGGGTCGCGCCGGCGGCGCTAGCACTGGCGACGTTGGCGTTCGCAGCCTGCGGCGGCGGGGAGTCGGAGCCCACCGCGACGGCGACGGCGCCGGCCGCGAGTCCGACCGCTGCGCCGTCTCCTCCGACGACGCCTCCAACGGCCGCGCCGACACCGACGGCGTCGCAGGCGTCGCCGACAGCGGCGGCCCAGCCCTCGCCGACGCCGTGCCCGCAGCACTACGTGACGCCAGGTGTGGGCGCCCTGGGCGCGAATCTGAACGACGCCGTCGCCCGCTGGAACCAGTGGCTCGGCTGCCCGGCCTTCGCGCTGGACCCGACAGGGTCGCAGCCCGGCGTCATCCCGGTCGATTTCGCGCCGGCCGAGATTCAGGACGCCGGATGGGCGCAGTTCAGCGGCGGGACGGTCTACCTGGCGCCTCCGACGACGCTGGCCCCGAGCAGCTCGCAGCCGTACGCCAACGACTACAACATGCTCACGTGCGTGGTGATGCACGGGCTCGGGCACATCCTGGGCTATCAGGACGACGCCGCGGGCGCCCCGCTCATCATGCGGCCGCTCTCGTGGGCTTCATGGCCGCCGACCTCCTGCTCCACGCCCGACAGCCCATGACGCCGATCGGCGTCCGCGACGGGTGGCCTTGCTAGAGGCGCAGAGGCCGCCTCAGTGCTCCCGGCGCGCCCGGGTTCGAGCGCCGGCTTGGCTCGCCCGGACGGGCGGTCCGGCCCTGACGGCGCCCTCGATGCCCTTCGCTATACTGAACGTCGCGCCGGCCACCGAGCGAAGGAGCGTGCGCCATGACCAAGCGCCTCTATCGAAGCAGGGACGAGCGGATGCTCGCGGGCGTCTGCGGCGGGATCGCGGAGTATCTCGACGCCGACCCCACCATCGTTCGCGTCGCCTTCGTCGTCGCGACGCTGTTCACCTGGCCCATGGCCATCCTTTTGTACCTCGCGCTCGCGTTCATCATGCCCGAGCGTCCGGAGGAGCCAGAGGCGCCCGCCCAGGCGTCTTCCCCCGCCGAGACGCGTGGCGCGCCGGTGTCCGAGGCGCCGGCGACGTCGCCGGAGCCCGAGATGCCCTCGGAGGAAGCGTGAAGAGCCCGTTTCTTGTGGCCATCGAGCAGCGCGTCCTGCTGGCGGACGGCGCCACAGGCACGATGCTGCACGAGCGCGGCATTCCGCCCTCCGCCTGCCTCGAGGCGGCGAATGTCGACGCCCCGGACATCGTCCGGTCGCTGCACGAGGCCTACATCGCCGCCGGCGCCGACGTGATCGAAACGAACACGTTCGGCGCGAACCGGATTCGTCTCCGCCGCTTCGGCCTCGAACGCCGGGTACGCGATCTCAACTTTCGCGGCGTTCGCCTCGCGCGCGACGCCCGGGAGATCAGCGGACAGCCCGTGTTCATCGCGGGCTCGGTCGGGCCCATCGGCCGGCGCTTCGGCCCCGACGAGGTCACGGTCGAGGAAGCGCGGGACGTGTACCGGGAGCAGATCGAGGCGCTACTCGAGGGAGGCGTCGATGTGATCTTCCTCGAGACGTTCCCGGACCTCGACGAGCTGCGTCTGGCGGTGGAAGTGGTGCGGTCGACGTGCGACCTGCCCGTGGTGGCGATGCTGAACTTCCAGCGCGATGGGCGGACGCTGGCGGGCGAGCCGCCTGACGTATGCGCGAACGAACTGCAGGCCGCGGGCGCCGACGTCGCGGGGGCCAACTGCGGACATGGTCCCCAGGCGGCGCTGGACGTGGTCGAGCAGATGACCGCTGCGTCGTCCATTCTGGTCGCGGTGATGCCGAACGCCGGTCTTCCCCGGATGGTGAGCGGCCGGCTGGTCTATCCCTCCACGCCCGAATACTTCGCCGAGTACACACGACGGTTCGTGCAGGCAGGCGCGAACCTCGTCGGCGGCTGCTGCGGCACGACCCCCGATCACACGGCGGCCATGCGTCAGGCCCTCTCAGGAGAGACGGGGGTGCGCTACGTGACGGTAGCGGCACCCGAGCCACCGGCCGGCGGGCAGACCATCGCCGAGCTTCCGAAACGCCGCCTGCGGGACAAGCTTGCGGAAGGCGAATTCGTGGTCAGTGTCGAGATCGACCCGCCGCGCGGGCTGAACCCGCGTAAGGCGATCGAAGGCGCACGGGCGCTCAAGGAGGTGGGCGCCGACTGCATCAACATCGGCGACAGTCCGATGGCGCGGGTCCGCATGAGCGCCATCGCGCTGGCCGTGCTGATCCAGCAGCAGGTCGGCATCGAGACCATTATTCACTTCACAACTCGAGACCGGAATCTGATGGCGATTCAGTCCGATCTGCTGGGAGCGCACGCCTTGGGCATCCGCAACGTCATTGCCCTCACCGGGGACCCGCCGACGATGTCACCTGGCGCCGTGCATCAGCGGGTGTCGGGCGTGTGGGACGTCGACTCCATCGGCCTCATCAAAATCCTCAAGCAGCTCAACCGAGGGATGGACTGGGCCGGGAACTCCATCGGGCGCCCCACCGAGTTTTTCGTCGCCTGCGCGGCCAACCCGACGGCGGAAGACCTCGACCTCGAGCTCGACCGCGTGCGGAAGAAAATCGAGGCGGGCGCCGATCTGCTGATGACGCAACCGCTCTACAGCGCGGACATCCTCGAGCGGTTCCTCGAGCGGCTCGGCCCGGTGCGCACCCCGATCCTCCTCGGCATCATGCCGCTGCAGTCGTACCGCCACGCCGAGTTCATCCATAACGAGCTCGCGGGCGTCGTGGTGCCTGAGGCGGTGCGCGAGCGGATGCGGCTCGCGGGCGAGCGCGGTATCGAGGAGGGCTTGGCGCTCTCGCGCGACCTTCTCGAACAGACGCGCTCCATGGTAAACGGCGTCTACCTCATGCCCTCCTTCGGGCGCTACGAAGTGGTCGCCGAGCTCGTCGTCGCAGCGAAGCGCGACCGGGCGAGCCAGCCTTCTCCGATGTAACGGCGCCGCCCCCCGCGTGAGGCGGCGGCCGGATCGTGTCGAGGCGCTCTTGACGTCGCGGACGGCCGCGCGCATGATCGCATCCGCCCGTTTCCACAGGGCAGCAGGAGGCTTGCCGTGGCCGAGGACGGACTCCCTTCGTACGCGGAGCTTTCGCGGCGCGAGGATGCGCCCAAGGGATCTTCGTGGGGGCTCTTCGGCCCCGACGACCAGCTCGGGACCGTCAACTTTCTCACGCCCGAACGCGTGCGCGCCGCGGCGTCGCTGGTCCGAAAGGGCGCGGTCTTCTCGCTCAACCTTCCCCTCGACCTTCCGAGTCCGCCGTTGTTCGAGCGCGGCTCGTATCACCACCACATCGAACGCCATCCGAGCGGGGCCGCCCACGACGACCGCCTCGACAACTTCTACCTCCAGGCGTCGAGCCAGTGGGACGGGCTGAGCCACGTCGGAAGCGCCCGGTACGGCTTCTACAACGGGGTGCAGGCCAGCGACATCACAGGGAAAGAAGGCACCCGGAACGGCATCGAGCACTGGGCTCGCCGGGGCATCGTCGGGCGCGGC
>DATLZC010000156.1:0-13148 GCA_035574215.1 Dehalococcoidia bacterium
CAGCACGGCGTTGAACTGAACCACCGGCGAATGCTCGGCGACCGGAAGCCGCGTCGGCATGCCGGTCAGGAACCGCTGGATGACCGCAGACACCTCGTTCCCGATGATGGAGTCCCGCGGGCCCACCATCCCCACGTCGCAGACGAACGCCGTGCCTCCCGGCAGGATGCGGGCATCCGCCGTGGGGACGTGGGTGTGCGTGCCGAGCACGGCGGCGACCCGCCCGTCGAGATACCACCCCATCGCCGCCTTCTCCGCCGTCGTCTCGGCGTGCATGTCCACGACGACCACCGCCCCGGGCGGAAGCGAGCCCAGGGCCTCGTCCGCTGTCCGGAAGGGGTCGTCGATGTCCACCATGAACGAGCGGCCCTGGAGGTTGAGGACGGTGAGCCCCTTCAGCGTCACCATGCCCTGGCCGGGCGCCGCCGGCGGATAGTTGGCCGGCCGCAACACCGGCGCTTCGCCGTCGAGAAACGGGATGATCTCTTTCTGATCCCAGATGTGGTTCCCCGAGGTGATGACGTCGACGCCCGCCTCGAACAGCTCGGCCGCGGTGGCGGGCGTGAGGCCGCGGCCCGCCGCGGCGTTTTCGCCGTTAGCGATCACGACATCGACCTTGAGCTCCCGCCGAAGCTGCGGGACGAGCGCCTTCACCGCCTGCCGCCCCGGCTTGCCCACCACGTCGCCGATCATCAGCACGCGCATCGCGGCAGTATAACAGGGCCTTCGGCGCATCCGCCTTCGCAAACCACGCGCGCCCCTTCACACCGACGCCGCGATCGGGCACGATGATGCGCGATGCCGTGGTCTCCTGTGCCCCTCGTGCTCCATGACGCCGTCCTCCTCGACGGGACCGGCGCCGACCCGCGTCCCGGCGTCTCCGTCGTCATCGAGAGCGGCTCCATTGTCCGCATCGCCCCGGCGCGGGACCTCACGCTTCCGCGCGACGCCGAGGTCATCGACCTCGGGGGGCGGTTCCTGCTGCCCGGCCTCACGGACGCCCACGTCCATTTTGGCCTGACGGAGCCGGACGGCACGACGACGCGGCCGCTGGCGGCGTACGCCCTCAAGGTCGCGCGCTTCATCGAGGAGACGCTCGACCAGGGGTTCACGACCGTCCGGGACGCCGGCGGGCTGGACCCCGCGTGGGCGGGGGCGGTCGAACGCGGGCTTCTGCGCGGTCCGCGGATCCTGCCCAGCGGCGCCTTCCTGTCGCAGACCGGCGGCCACGGCGACTTCCGGGCGCCCTACGATGACGCGCAGCCCGCCCCCGTGCCGGGCCTTCTCGCGGGGTCCGTGCTGTGCGACGGCCCCGACGAGGTGCGCAGAGCCGCCCGGGATCAGCTCAGGCGCGGCGCCACGCAGATCAAAGTCATGGCGTCGGGCGGCGCCGCCTCACCGACCGACCCCATCGAAGCCACGCAGTTCACCGTCGAGGAGCTCCGCGCCGCCGTCGAAGAGGCCGCGGCCCGGGACACCTACGTCCTCGCGCACGCCTACCATCCGCGCAGCATCGCGAACTGCCTGGACGCCGGCGTCCGCTCCATCGAGCACGGCAATCTGCTCGACGAGGCGACGGCGTATCGCATGGCGCGGGAGGGCGCGTTCCTCGTGCCCACGCTCATCGTCTTCGAGGCGCTCTCGCGGCATGGGGCCGAGCTCGGCCTCTCGCGCTACAGCCTCGAGAAGATCGAGCGCGTGAAGGCGACGGGAGCGCAGGCGGTGCGCCTCGCCGCCGAAGCGGGCGTGCGCATCGGGTCCGGCTCCGACCTCCTGGGCCACACGATGGCCCGAAAGGCGGAGGAGCTCGTCCTCAAGGCGCGGATCCTCGGGCCGATGCAGGCGATCGTCTCCGCCACAAAGGTCAACGCCGAGCTCTTCGGGCTCGCCGACCGTATCGGCGTCGTCGCCGAGGGCAAGGAGGCCGACCTCATCGTGGTGGACGGCGACCCCCTGGCCGACATCGCGACGCTGGCCGACGCCGAGCGTATCCCGCTGGTCGTCAAGGGAGGAGCGGTGGTCAAGCGGATGGAGCTGCCCTCCGAGCGGCCTCGTCCCTGAGCCGCGAGACCACCCGCAAAAGCCAGTCGGCGGCTTCGAGCGGGCCCTGAAGCAGCGTGTCCGCGACTTCGGCCAGCTCCGGGGGCGCTTCCTCGCTCGCGACGCCCACCGCGAGGCCCGGAATGCCCGCCTCGGCCCGCCGCCGCACGAGACGCAGCGCCTCCAGGTCGCTCACGTCGTCCCCCAGCGCGACGACGCCACGGGCCCCGATCGCGGCGATGACCCGCTGGAGAAAGCGCTCCTTGCCCAGAAGCGCCTCGGGCACGATCTCCAGCGCGAGGCGGCCCGGCCGCAGCCGGTACCCTTCGCCCACCGCCGCCGCGGCCCGCTCGCGCACCGCGCGCGCCGTCGCTGCCACATCTTCGGCGCCCCGGAAGTGAATCGTGAGGGTGAGGCCTTTGTCTTCGATCCAGACGCCCTCGAGGCCACTCAGCGCGTTCTGGAGCGCCGGCACCAGCGGGGCCAGCTCTAGACGGGCCGTCACGCCCTCGGCGCCGTCGGCCTCCCCCGGCAGCCCATGCCACTCGAGGCCGTGGTTACCGGCGTAGACCAGGCCCTCCACGCCCACCCGTCGCCGCACGTCGGCGAGCGAGCGCCCCGAGACCACGCACACGGCGTCGACCGCGTCCCGGAGCGACGTCAGCGCCTCTCGCGCGCCGGGCACGAGAGACGCCTGCGCGGG
The DNA here is from genome assembly GCA_035574215.1 of Dehalococcoidia bacterium. Classification (GTDB taxonomy): domain Bacteria; phylum Chloroflexota; class Dehalococcoidia; order DSTF01; family JACRBR01; genus DATLZC01. Next base: position 2,744 of record DATLZC010000156.1, read on the forward strand.
GTCGACAACGATCTCGCTCAAAGTGCCGTCGAAGTCGGTGACGACGATGGAAGGACGCGCGAGGAGCGCGTCGACGGCCCGCTCGACGGCCTCGTCCCCGGTCACGGCGTCAGGCGGCCTCGCGGAGCTGCGTGTCCAGCCACCGCCGTACGTCGTTGGCGGCGATGGCGAGCCGGAGGCGCTGGATCGCCCGGCGCCGCGCCTCCAAAGGTGTGTTCAGCGCAGCCCACATGGCGTTCGCGAGGGCATCGACGTCGCGCGGAGGCGCCGGGAGACAGCCGTCGCGCAGCTCTTCGTAGGCGCCGGCCGCCGTCGAGAGGATGAGCACGCCGTCGCGCTGATTCACGACGGGCCCCTCTTTGGCCACCAGGTTCATGCCGTCGGCCACCGAATTGACGACCAGCACGTCGTACAGCGACATGCCGGCGAGCGCCTGGTCGTAGTTGTCCTCGTAGAACAGCTCGATGGGCTTCCAGCCCGGACGTCCGAAGCGCTCGTTCACGTCGTCGATGGCGCGCAGCACCTGCTCGGCGTAGCGCCGGTACTCGGGCACCTGGCTGCGCGAGGGGACGAGGAACGCGAGATGGCGGACGCGGCCTCGCAGCCCCGGGTGCCGCTCGAGCAGCAACCGGTACGCCTCGATGCCGCCGAGCACGTCCTTCGCCGGGTCCATCCGGTCCACCCGGACGATGAGCTTCTCGCCCGCGTACCGCAGCAGCCGCTGACGGTACCGCTGCACCTCGAGCGACGCCGCCCTCGCGCGGACAGCGTCGACGTCGATCGAGATGGGGTTGTGCCGCACGCTCACGCGCCGGCCCTCGTAGATCACTTCGCGGCGCTCGAAGTCGACCTGCGCGCCGGCGACGAAGTTGTAACAGGTGTCGAGGAAGTTGAAAGCGGCCTGTCGCGTCTGGAAGCTCACGACGTCGTTCGCGAGCAGGCCCGCGAGAATGCCCTTCGTGATCTCCCACGGCAATCGCTGCCACGCGGCAGGCTCGGGCCACGGGATATGCGTGAAGTGCTGGAGGTGGGCGCTCTCCCGCCGCTCCCTGACGCCCTGGGCCGCCAGGTACAGGTGGTAATCCTGCAGGAGGACGGGCGCCTCGGGGCGCGCCTCCAGCTCCGCCGCGATGGCCTGCGCAAAGAGCGCGTTCGCCGGCACGTAGCCCTTCGACCACGCCTCGCGCAGCTCCTCATCCAGCGACGTTCGCTCCCGCAGCAGGTCCCAGAGGCCGTGCTGATGAAACCAGAGGAACGGATTGCAGAACGTGCCGTAGTGGAGCTCGTGGACGTCTTCGGGGACGAGGACGAAGCGGAAGGCGGCGCCGAGCCGGCTCGCCGCGATGGGGGGCGTCGTGCTGAAGCGGGCGACCGCGCGGTCCACCGGCGTCATCGGAGCCGCGAGCCAGACGGCGTCCACCGAGCGGCTCAACGCTGTGAGGGCGGTCACCACGCCTCCCGTGCCGCGGCGGACGGTGAGCCGTCCGTCGGCGTCCCGGTCGAACTCGACCGGGCCGCGATTGCTCGCGATGATCACCGTCGGCTTCGCGGCGGACTCGACAGCATGATGCCCTGGGGTCTCCAGGGTCGCGGCGCCCTGCGCAAGCATATCCATACCTCCTTGCGGCGGGACGGACAGCCAGACGAACGAACCGAAAACGACGCGCGCGAACCGAATCAGCCGGGAAGCCCCGGCGTCTGGCGGGATCGTCCCACTTCAGTGGCCTGCGAGGTTAGCTGACGGGTTAGGGCTGAAGGGGCTGCCCCTCCGCCTCCCTGCCGCGTGACAGGGCATCGACGGATTCACCCCGAGAACGGATCCCCCGCTCCGCCAGGCTGGCGGATTCGGCCATTCGTGTTGTTGTTCCGGGCCCCACTATACCCGACGAGCCGGCCCCTGGCAACCGTCGGCCGGTTCAGCCGATGGACGGCGTCTCGGGGATGAACCGCCATGGCAGCCGAAAGCGCTCGGCGACCCGGCGCGCCAGCTCGCGAATCCCCGGCGCCTCGGTCGCGTAGTGGCCCCCGAGGATCAGGTTCATGCCCGTCTCGCGCGCGAAGACCCGCGTGTGCATCGAGCCTTCGCCCGTGATGAAGGTGTCGCACCCCAGCCGTCGCGCCTCGTCCAGCGACGCTGTCCACCCGCCGGCGCCCGTCACCACGGCGACGCGTCCGAACGAGCGCGCGTTCCGGTGCGCCTCGACGTCGCTCCCGATGGCCTGCCGCAGACGCTCCACCAGCGCGGGGAAATCGCCGTCGACATCGCCGTAGACCCCGGCATGCCCGCCCTCGAAGGCCAGAAAGCGGCCTTGAACGCGAACACCTAGCAGCCGCGCGAGCACGGCGCTGTTCCCGAATTCCGGCGCGCAATCCAGGGGCGCGTGGGACGCGTACAGCGACACCCCGGCGAGCCGTAGGGCCTGCTCCTTCTCGTCGCGCAGGTGCAGATCGATGTGGGGCCACGGCGGATGGTGCACGAGCAGGAGCTGACAGCCCTCCCTGCGAGCGCCCCGAATCGTCTCGAAGGTGGTGTTCACCGCGGCCGCGATGCGCGCCACCGGCGCGCCGGCGTCCCACACGAGGCCGTTGGTGTCCGCCTCAGTGAACCGCTCGACCTCCAGCAGCTCGTCCAGATAGGCGACGATCTCGCGCAGCTCGACAGTCGGCAGCACCCTGTCAGACTCCACAGCGCCCGCTCACGGCAGGGGAACGGCGCTCAGCACGCGGCGGATGACTTCGTCGGCGGTGACCTCTTCCGCCTCGGCCTCGTACGTGAGGACGATGCGATGCCGCAGGACATCGGGCGCGACGTCTTTGATGTCCTCCGGCAGCACGTAGCCGCGGCCCGCGAGGAACGCCTTCGCCCGCGCCGCCCGCGCGAGGTAGATGGTGGCGCGAGGGGACGCTCCGTAGGCGATGAGCGGCTCGAGCGCTTCGAGCCGGTACCGCCCCGGCTCGCGCGTAGCCCGCACCAGATGGAGCGCGTAATCTTTGAGCTTCGGCTCCATGTGCACGTCTTTGACCGCCTCGCGGGCCTCCAGCACGGTTTGCGCGCTGGCCACAGGCCTCCCGGGCTCGGGCTCGCGGTCGAGATACCGCTCGAGGATCTCCTGCTCCTCGGCGCGCGAAGGATAGTCCACGAGCGTCTTCAGCATGAAGCGGTCGAGCTGCGCCTCGGGGAGTGGGTACGTGCCCTCGTGCTCGATGGGGTTCTGCGTGGCGAGCACCATGAACGGCTCTTCGAGAGGATACGTCGTGCCGCCGATGCTCACCTGGCGCTCCTGCATCGCCTCGAGCAGGGCCGACTGCACCTTGGCAGGCGCGCGATTGACCTCGTCCGCGAGGACCAGGTTCGCGAAGATGGGCCCCTTGCGCACGTGGAAGTCGCCGTCGCGCGGATTGAAGACCAACGTGCCGAGCAGGTCGGCCGGGAGCAGGTCCGGCGTGAACTGGATGCGCACGAACCGCACGTCGATGGCGCGCGCGAGGGCGCTGACCGCGAGGCTCTTGGCGAGCCCGGGGACGCCTTCGAGCAGCACGTGCCCGTTGCACAGGAGCGCGATCAGGAGCCGTTCGAGCAGCCGCTCTTGGCCGACGATGACCCGCGCGACCTCCGCGCGCACGGCGTCGAGCGCCTGCGCCTTCGCGCGCACTCGCGCGTTCATCGCTTCGATGTCGACCGTCACCGGCTCCCTCGCCCGCGATTCCGGCTCCCGCGCCGCCGAACGCGGAGTACGTCCAGTCTACGGGGGCATGCGGAAGCGCGGCAACGCGGGGAGGCGCGGCCCCGTGGACCGCGCCTCCCCGATGTGCCCTCGATACGCCGTCAGGACAGCTTGAACTGGATCGCCTTGAGCTCGTAGTACTCGTCGAGCCCGTGGCGCCCGAGCTCGCGCCCGATGCCGCTCTGCTTGTACCCCCCGTACGGCATGTTCGGCAGCCCGGCGACGTGGTAGGCGTTGACCCAGACGGTCCCCGCCCGCAGGCCGCGGGCCACCTTCCACGCCGTGTTCAGGTCACGCGTCCACACCGCCGAGGCCAGGCCGTAGATGGTGTCGTTGGCGAGCCGGATGGCCTCGTCCGCGTCTTTGAACGTCAGCACGGACAGCACGGGCCCGAAGATCTCCTCCCGCGCGATGGTCATGTCGTTGCGCACGCGGTCGAAGATCGTGGGCAGGACGAAGAGGCCCTTGTCGAGGCCGTCGCCGGTGGCGCGCCCGCCGCCGACCACCATCTCGGCGCCCTCGCTCTTGCCTTTCTCGACGTAGCCCACGACTTTCTCGAGCTGCTCGCGGTTGATCACGGGGCCCATCGTCGTGTTGGGGTCGAGCGGATCGCCCAGCTTCACCGACTTCGTCATCGCCACCAGCTTCTCGAGGAACGCGTCCTTGATGGACTCGTGGAGGAAGAGGCGCGAACCGGCCTGGCACACCTGTCCGGTGTTGAGATAGATGCCGAAGAACGCGCCCCCGACGGCGGCGTCCATGTCGGCGTCGGGGAAGACGATGTTCGGCGACTTGCCTCCGAGCTCGAGGGAGATCTTCTTGATGGTTCCGGCGGCCCGCTGCATGACGCCGCGGCCCACCTCCGTGGACCCGGTGAACGCGATCTTGTCCACCAGCGGGCTCTCCACCATCTCGTTGCCGAGGGCGCTCCCCGACCCGGTGACGACGTTGATGACGCCCGGCGGCGCTCCCGCCTCCATCACGATCCGGGCGAGCTCGATGGTCGTCGCCGGCGTGAACTGCGACGGCTTCACCACCAGGGTGCAGCCGGCGCACAGCGCGGGCGCGATCTTCCAGCTCACCAGAAGCAGCGGGAAGTTCCACGGCGTGATGATGCCCACGACGCCCACCGGCTCGCGAGCGACGACGCCGACGGCGTCGGGGGCGTAGCTCGTGATGGCCTCGTCCTGCGGGTCGAGGGCGACGCCCGCGAAATACTCGAACACGTCGGCCGTCGCCGCGACCTCGCCGATGGCAATGTTGAGCGGCCTGCCGACCTCCTTCGCCAGAAGCGTGGCCATCGGCATCAGCTCCTGCCGGAGCTTGTCCGCCGTCTTTCGCAGGATGTCGTGGCGCACTTTGGCGTGCGAGCGCGGCCAGTCGGTCTCGTCGAACGCCTTACGGGCGGCCTGAATGGCGGCGCGAGCGTCCTCGGCCCCGCCCCACGGGAACGTGGCGATGACCTCGTCCTCGTTCGCGGGGTTGCGTCGCTCGAACCGCTCGCCGGACTTCGCTTCTACCCATTGACCGCCGACAAGCATCTGGTACGCCTTCGCCTGCGCCGGCGCGCTTGGACTGGTTTCCACCACCATCTCTGGCTCCTTTCGCAACCTCGATATCTCGAACGCGGCGCGCTCCCGAGGATGCAGATCGAACCTAACACCGCCCCTTCCGGCGGTCAACGGGCGTTGCGGCCCCGGGCGCGCGTCATCGACAATGCGCTCGGTATGCCCGACGCGAGCGGTCCGACGCCGCGGCATCTGCGACAGGCCATGACGGCGCGCCGGCGCCTCGCCGTCGCCGCCGGGCTCTTCGGCGCCGTGTTTTGCGCCGGCATCGCCGGGTACCTCATCATCGAGGGCTGGAACCTCCTCGACGCCGTCTACATGACGGTGACCACGGTGACGACCGTCGGCTTCCGCGAGGTCCGCCCGCTGAGCACGGCCGGGCGGATCTTCACGATCGTTCTGGTACTCTTGGGCGTAGGCACGGCCTTCTATCTGCTCACGGCGGCGGTCGCGCTCATCGTCGAAGGCGACCTCCCGAGCGTGTTCGGGTACCGGCGGATGCGCCAGAAGATCCACGCCCTCAGCGACCACTACATCCTGTGCGGGTTCGGCCGCGTCGGGCAGGAGATCGCCCGCGAGTTCCGGGAGCGTGGCGTCCCGTTCGTCATCGTCGAGAGCAACGAGGAGGCGTTGAGCCGCGCCCTGGCGCAGAACTACCTCGTGGTCGAGGGCGACGCCACCGCCGACGAGGTGCTCATCGAAGCCGGCATCCACCGGGCGCGCGGCCTGTTGGCCGCGTCCGATTCCGACACGGGGAACACGTACATCACGCTGACAGCGAAGGCGCTCAATCCGCGTGTCTTCGTTGTCGCGCGCGCCGGGCAGGCCGCCAGCCGGAGCCGACTCACCCGCGCCGGGGCCGACCGCGTCATCTCGCCGTACACTATCGGCGGGCGGCGCATGGCCCTCTCCGCGCTCCAGCCGATGGTCCTCGATTTCATCGACCTGCTCGCCGTGGGGCGCTATGGCGAGCAGATCCTCGCCGAGGTCCAGGTAGAACACGGCTCGACACTGGACGGCGCGACCCTCGCCCGAGTGTTCGAGGCGTGCCCGTCGGCGAAGGTACTCGGCCTCCAGCGGCCCAGCGGACAGACGGTCGTCGGCCCCGGCCCCGAAGAGCCGCTGGCGGCAGGCGACCGGCTCATCATCCTCGGCAACGAAGCCGACCTCGCGACCTTCAGCGAGCGCTTCCGTGGCCCCGCCGGAGAGCGCGCGACCGCTCCTCATGGCGAGGCCGCGCAGGCGCCCCTCACCTGACCCATGCCGTTCGTGACGCTGGAAGGAGGCGAAGGGTCGGGCAAGAGCGCGCAGGCGCGCCGGCTCGAGGAGCGTCTCCGCGCGCGTGGCTTCGCCGTCGTCTCCACCCGCGAGCCCGGCGGGACACCCGTGGGCGAGGCCGTCCGTGGCGTCGTCCTGCACCCGCCCGGTGGCGCGCCGGTGGACCCGCTGGCCGAGCTGCTCCTGTTCGAGGCCGCCCGTGCCCAGCTCGTGAGCACCGTCATCCGCCCGGCTCTCGAACGCGGCGCCGTGGTTCTCTGCGACCGTTTCGCAGACTCGTCGCTCGCGTACCAGGGGTACGGCCGCGGCCTGGACCTGGGGCTCATCGAACGGCTGAACGCCGTGGCCACCGGCGGCCTGCGCCCCGACCTCACGCTGCTGTTGGACGTGCCGGTGGAGGTCGGCCTCACCCGCCGGCGCCGCATGGGCGACGTCAACAGCCTCGACGGGGAAGACGTCGCGTTCCACGAGCGCGTCCGCCAGGGGTACCTCGCGCTCGCCCGCAAGGAACCCTCCCGCTGGCGGATCGTCGACGCCTCCCGCAGCGAGGATGAGGTCGCAGACGCCGTCTGGTCGGCCGTTCGAGAGTGGCTGGGGTAGCGGCCGCCGTTACGCGACGGCGGAGACGGCGCTTTCGATCATCGAGCGCCAGATGAGCAGTCCGTCGTCCCCACCCAGGAGCGGGTCGGACGAGCGCTCGGGGTGCGGCATCATCCCGAGGACGTTGCCAGCTTCGTTCAGGATGCCCGCGATGTTCCGGCGCGAGCCGTTGGGGTTCGCCTCGGGCGTCACGCGCCCGTCCGGCGTCGCGTACCGGAACAGCACGCGGCCGGCGGCTTCGAGCGCGTCGAGTGTGGCCTCGTCGGCGTAGTAGTTGCCTTCGCCGTGGGAGATGGGCACCATCAGCGTCTGGCCGGGACGGCACGCGGAGGTGAAGATGGTGTCGGTCCGCTCGACCCGAAGGTACGTCGGCATGCAGCGGAACTGGAGGCTTTCGTTCCGCATGAGGACGCCCGGCAGCAGCCCCGCCTCGCACAGAATCTGGAAGCCGTTGCAGATGCCGATGACCGGCTTGCCCTTAGCCGCGTGTTCCGCCACCGCCGACATCACCGGCGAGAAGCGAGCGATGGCGCCGCACCGCAGGTAATCGCCGTACGAGAAGCCGCCGGGCAGCACGACGGCGTCGTAGCCGCTCAGGTCCGACTCGCGGTGCCAGACCCGGACGGCCTCCTGCCCGAGGACGTCCCGCAGGACGTACACGCAGTCGTAATCGCTCCAGGTTCCGGGGAAGACGACGACGGCGAACCGCACGGGCGCTCCTTCGCCCGCAGTATATCGGCGGCTCGTTCAGTGGGACACGGGACGCGCGCGACCCCGACCCTCCGACCGCGCCGCCGCCGGGAAGAAGCGGCTGACGAGCCTGCGCTCGGAAGGCGTGGGCTCCGGGTACTCCACGCGCGGATGGTACACAGCGCGCAGCGTCATCTTGAACGACTCGGCGATCGCGCGCAGGTCCCGGAACGTGAGGTCGCACTCGTCGAGCTGGCCCTCCGCGACGCGCTCGGCGATTACCTGCTCCACGATGGCGTCGATGGCCTCGGCGGAGTGGTCGGGGTTCGCCCGGACGTAGGCCTCGCACGAATCCGCCAGCATCACGATGGCGGTCTCGCGCGACTGCGGCTTGGGCCCGTCGTAGCGGAACTCCGTGTCCTCGGGCTCGACGCCGCCTTCGGCCGCCTTCCGGTAGAAGTACGCCACCAACCTCGTGCCGTGGTGCTCGGGGATGAACTGCCGGACCCGGTCGGGAAGGCGGTACTTCCTGGCGAGCTCGAGGCCGTTCGCGACGTGCTCCTTGATCTTCCTCGCGCTCTCCTCCGGCGTGAGGCCCTCGTGCGGGTTGTCGCCGCCGAGCTGGTTCTCGATATAGAAGCCGGGCTGGAGGATCTTACCGATGTCGTGGTAATAGCAGCCGACGCGCGTCAGCAACGAATCGGCGCCCACGAGGTCGGCGGCGCGCTCGGCCATGTTGCCTACCACGACGCTGTGGTGGAACGTCCCCGGCGCCTCCTCTTGCAGGCGGCGCAGGAGCGGCGAATTGAGCTGCGACAGCTCGAGCAACTGCACCCGCGTGGTGATGCCGAACAGCAGGCCGACGGTGACGAAGGCGCCCGCGGCGAGAAAGCCCGCGCTCATCCCGTTCACGCCGGCCGCCGCCGCGATCCACGCCAGGTCGCTGGTCTGGCGCTCGCTGTCGACGAACCACGTCGCGAGGAGCGCGAGAAAGACGACGGCGGCGATGGCGAAGGACGCCCCCAGGTAGCGCTGCAGGCGCTCCGCCCGATCGATGACGAACACGCCGGCGAGCGAGCTGAAGCCGTACACCAGGAGCAGGCGCAGCGTGTCCAGGGCGCCGACGCTCTCGACGAGCGCCGCCTCGGGCAGAAAGACGGCGGACAGCGCCACGAGCGCGCCCGCCAGCGCCGCCACCAGCGCGCCGATGCCCGTGTCCAGGAGCGCAGCCACGAGCATCGGCCCCGCCGCCACGGGGAGCACGTACGCGAGGAAGTGGCGGTCCTCGTCCGGCAGGATCAGCGAGAAGTACACTTTCGCGAAGAACACGGGAATCGCGAGGGCGACGGCGATCACCAGGAGCTGCCTCGGACTGCGAGCGCCGCGCGGCTGGAACACGCGCACGTAGAGCCCCAGCGCTGCGGCCGAGAGGCCCGCCGCCACCATCCCGCCGAACAGCGTGTCGAACTCGAACCGGCGGGACAGGAACCCCGCCTCCTCCAGCGCCTCGATGGTGTCCTCGGTCAGGGTCTGGTTCGCCTCGACGATGGTCTGGCCCTCGGCGTAGCTTACGCGCACGGGCACCACCGCCTGGCGCGCCGCCTCCCGTGCGGCGTCGGTCGCCGCCTGATCCACCTCCATCGTGGGCACGATGAGCGGCCGCGCGAGCTCGACGGCGAGGCTCGCTTCTTCGGGCGACAGGTCCTCGGAGAGACGGGTGTCGAGGGTCTTGCGGGCGGTCTCGACGGTGGCGGCGTCGAGGGGCCCCGCGAGCGTCTGGTCGAGGGCGTTCCGCGCTTCAGCGACGACGATGCCCCAGCGTTCGGCGTCGAGCTCGACCGCGGTGAGCGCGGCCTCCTCGGACAGCCCGGCCAGGTCCGGCACGCTCCGCAGCGCCGCGATCTTGTCTGCAGGCGAGGCGTCCCGCGCGCGGACCCGCTCGACAGCTTCGATGGCGCTGTCGAACCGCTCGAGCTGAGCCGGGCGGACGTTCGCGTCGTAGTTGAGGACGTCGGGCACGGCGTCCGCCGCCTGCTGGCGTTGCTGTTCGGTCAGTCGTTCGGAGATGTAGGTGAAGGAACGGGGCGCCCTGATGGTGCGCGAAGCGGTGTCGCCGGGCTCGACCTCGACCCGCCTCGGGTACAGAGGGAAGAGCGCGAGGACGAGCGCCACGAACGCCATGACAGCGAGCGCGGCGGCAGCGGAGGCGCCTAGACGGCGGCCGCGATTCATGGCGTCCCATCATAGCAGACGGCTTGCCACGGCCCGCCCACAGCCCTACACTGCGGCGAGGTCCCCTGAAAAAGGGGGACGTCGTCGACAACGTCATATCCGCCGCGCCCGGCAGCGAAGTCCGGTACGAAACCGGCGCTGTCCCGCAACTGTGATCCGCGCATCGCGGAGAGCCAGGCCGCCTGTCGGGCGCGGATGTCACTGGCCTTCGAGGAAAGGTACGGACATGCGCGGCGCGCGTTTCCACCCCTGTCCTCCCGGCAGGGGTGATTTCGTATCCCTGGACGGACACCCCGCCGCTGCCCCTCGCTC
>DATLZC010000157.1:0-6764 GCA_035574215.1 Dehalococcoidia bacterium
CTCGACGTCGTCCTCGCACGGCCCCGTGCAGATGCCTTCGTTCGCGCCCGCGATGGGCTGCGTGGCGCTGTCGTCGGTGTAGAGGGCCCAGTTGTGCGGCACGCCCGCGTCCTCGTTGCGCATGACGACGGTGAACGGCTCCCCCGCGGGCACGCGCAGTTCCTTCTGGTCGAAGAGGATGTTCTTGGCCACGATCACGATGCCGCCGGGCGCCGTGGGCTCGCCCGCGGCCGGCGTCGGCTGCTCGCCCCCGGCGGCGGCTTCGTGAGCGACCTCGTCGGGGCTGATAGCGGCCCATGCGCCGAAGCCGATGAGCAGCGCGACCGCGGCCGCCGCGATGCCCCCGACGGGGAGCGCGGGCAGACGCTCGCCGCTGGCGGCGAGGGCGGCCGTCAGCAGAATGCCGAGCGCCACCGCCAGCGAGACACCGGTCGCGGCCTCGTTCGACAGCTCGAGGTAGATGCGCGAGAGCAGGAAGATGATGGCGAGCCCCCCGACGAACGCCGCCACCGGCACGAGCAGGGGCATCGCCAGCCGTTCGAAGACGTCGCGGGACGGCTCGTGGACGGCGGGCAGCCCCTCTTCGACGTCGATAGTGTCGGGTTCGAATTCCTCCCGGTGCGCCCGGACGATGCTCTGGACCGACTCGCCGGCGCGCTCGTAGGCCGCGAGGCTCGCGCTGTCGCGCCAGCGCGTCTCGACGGAGAGCAGCAGGCCGCCGCCCGGCGCTGGCGCGCGCTCGATGCGCATCCCCTCAAAACCGGGCTGGCGGGCGAGCGCGTCGCGGTGCGCTTCGAGCGCGGGCAGGATACCGTCGGGCCCAAGGGCCGCCTCGAGCCGGGCGACGGGGATCTGTCCTCTTACGGTCTGTACGTACGGCATGACGACTCCTCGGAGGCGCGAGCGGCGGTGGCCTCTGCGCGGCTGCGGACCTGATGCATCTGCCCGAATCGCGGCCCGCCTGTATCACGTATCACATGCGCGCCTCGGCGTCAAACCCCGGCCTCGCTCCTCCCCACTGATGAAGGGGCAGGCTTCAGCCTGCCCGGCGTCCCGTGGCCCGGCACACCGCTCGCGGACGGCGATGCTGCGGCCGACCGGACCGAGCGCACAGGGGTCATGCTGAGGCCGAGCGGAGCGAGGCCGAAGCATCTCCTCCCCCGACGTGCCACGACGTTCATCCGCCGCGGGCCTCCGTGGGCGTAGGGAAGGCGCCTGCCGAAGCAGGGAGACGCTCGGGTGGGGGAGCGGAGATGCTTCGTCGGCCTGCGGCCTCCTCAGCACGACCGTATCCCCACCCGCGGCCCGTCGGCCACGCTGAAACGTGGCGACCCCCCACCGATGAAGGGCAGGCTTCAGCCTGCCCGGCGTGCCGTAGGCCGACACACCTTCGTCGCCCACGTACGCCGGCACCCCACCTCAGGCTTCTTCTGGCCATGACACGCCGGCCACGCTGAAACGTGGCGACCCCCCACTGATGAAGGGCAGGCTTCAGCCTGCCCGGCGTCTCGTGGCCGGGCAGACCGCTCGCGGACGGCCACGATGGGACCGACCGACGGAAGGCGTTGTCATGCTGAGGCCGAGCGAAGGGAGGCCGAAGCATCTCTTCCCCCGGCGTATCACGACGCCCATCGACCGCGGGCCTTCGTAGGCACGCGGGGGCGGGCGTACGTGGGAGACGTTCGGGCGGGGGAGAAGAGATGCTTCGTCGGCCTGCGGCCTCCTCAGCATGACCGGACGCCGGCCACGCTGAAGCGCGGCGTCCCCCCACTGATGAAGGGCAGGCTTCAGCCTGCCCGGCGTGCCGTAGGCCGACACACCTTCGTCGCCCACGTACGCCGGCACCCCACCTCAGGCTTCTTCTGGCCATGACATGCCGGCCACGCTGAAGCGTGGCCTTCATCGCTAGGGGAAAGCGGTGCGGCGCCCCATCGCTCGGTCGCGCCGCCCTCAACGATGAAGGGCAGGCTTCAGCCTGCCCGCCGAAACCCATGGCATGCCGGCCACGCTGAAGCGTGGCCTTCACCGACGGGGAAAGGCCTCCTTGGCGCGAGCCGCCTTTACGGCAGGTAGTCGAGGGGATTGACGCGCACGCCGCCGATGAGCACCTCGAAGTGCAGGTGCGTACCGGTGCAGTACCCCGTGCATCCGACGACGCCCAGCGCCTCGCCCTGCGCGACGGTCTGCCCCTGGGCCACGTAAATCTGGCTCAGGTGCGCGTACAGCGTTTCGATGCCGTCGGCGCTCCGAACGATGACGTACAGGCCGTAGGAGACGTTGGGGTTACCGCCCGCGAAGATCACCGTCCCGCTGGTCGAGGCGACGACCGCGCCGCTCGGGTTGTTGTATCCGTCGATGTCGATGCCGAGCGGGTGTCCCGGGCCCATGTAGCTCGAGATCGGGCCGGAGAACGGCCAGATGAGCCCTGTCGACGTCGCAGGAGCCGCCGGCGCGGCGGGCGCGGGCGGCGGGGCCGCCGGCGGTGGCGCTTCCACCGCGGCGTCTCCCGCGGCCGGAGGCGCGGGCGGCGGGGGCGCCGCGGCAACGGCGACCTCCTGGATTCGGCCGTTGGGGACGTACACGAGCTGCGTCTCGATGATGCTGTCCGCTTGCTTGATGTTGTTCGGCGCGAAGTTGACGATGTCCTCCACGGTCACGCCGTACCGCTCGGCGATGTCCGAGAGCGTCTCGCCCAGCCGGACTTCGTGGAGGATGCCGTTCCCCGCCGGGATGATGAGTTTGTTCCCCGGCACCAGCGCGTCGGGGTCGTGCACGCCCGGGTTGTTCCAGAGGAGGTATTGCACATCGAGGCCGAAGCGCTGGGCGATGCTGCTCAGCGTGTCCCCGGGTTCGATTTCGTAGATGGTGAACGGCGGCAGCAGCACCGGCTCGAGCGTCGCCGCGGCTTCCTGGCGTTCCGTCGCCGGCGTGGGTGCGGGCAGCGCCCCGCTCGGCGGCTGAGGCAGCGCCACGGCGCCGACGGCTGACGTCAGCGTCCGGGGCTCGATGGACGGCCGAAGCACCGTCTGCGCCTCGACGTCCGGCCGGCGGTCGGCGCCGACGCCGGGCATCGCGAGCCCGCCGATGGGCGATGCCGAGACGCGAACGCTGGCGGTGAGATGCCGGGGAAGCGCAAGGTAGGAGAAGACGCCGAGCCCGATGAGGAGGAGGACGAGCCCGTGGGTAAGGGGTCGCCGCCCGCGGGGTCCATGGCGGGGACGGCGGCGTAACGCGCGGGGCTGGGGCGGCCGGCGCTCCTCCGGGGCGGAGGCGTCGGCGCGCTCTCTAGGCTCGACCCTGATACGTCATCCTCCTACTGAGCGCCCGCCGCGCCTCGGGGCGCGCCACCCGGGACCCGGCCCCGGAACGGACGCACATCAGCGGCAAGTATACGCCACCTGTCAAGTCGTGTCGATCGTCACAATCCCCTAGGGGTGGGGCCCACGCCGGCGAAGGCAGGCCGGGAGCGCTCGGGGGGCTCGTCCCGCCCGCCCTCCGCCGGCCCACGGAGTATCGTGTCCGCCCTCTCGCCAGCTTCTTACGAAGCCTCGGAAGCGGCCGCGCCCACGTCGACGCCGAGCGCAGCGAGCTGCGCCCGCAGGTCGTCGCGCCCGACGCGGAACAGCACCGCCCGCATCCCGGCCTCCCGCGCGGCCTCGACGTTGCGCTCGCTGTCGTCGATGAACACGCACGCCTCCGGCGAGAGCGCGAGGCGGCTCGCCGCGAGCTCGTAGATACGCCGGTCGGGCTTGGCGACACCGACGTGGGCCGACACCACCACGTCGTCGAACAGGTCGTACACGCCGAGCAGCCGCATGCGCTCGGGCAGCGTCGCGTCCGCGTTGGAGAGCACCTGCGTCCGGTACGAGGGGCGCAGCCGCCGGACGAGAGCGACGTTGTCTTCGATGAGCCGCATGCCGGCGGTCCATTCGTCGTGGAGGGGCGGCAGCGGCCGTCCCGCTTCGGCCTCGAGCGCCCGATGCGCGGCGGCCCGCCACGCCTCGCGGTCACCCAAACCGAGATGGACGCGACGCCAGTCGTCGGTGTCGTACAGCGTCCGCATGAGGGCGTGCCTGGGGAGCCCGTACCGCTCTTCGATGGCGCGCGCCAGGTCGAGGCGCATGTCCCAGATCACGCCGCCGAAGTCGAACACGACCGCGCGGATACCGTCGGCGCCGCTCACGAAGCGCATCCTACCGGCGCCCGGAGCTTCGCACAATCGCCGAGCGATTTCAGTTCGGGTAGCGGTTGACGATTGGCAGGCGGCGGTCCCGGCCGAAGGCCCGCGGGGTGATCTTCACGCCGGGCGGCGACTGGCGCCGCTTGTACTCCGCCCGATCGACCATCGCGAGCACGCGGCGCACCGTCGCCTCGTCGAACCCCATCGCCACGATCTCTTCCGGGCTGCGGTCCTGCTCGACGTACGCCTCCAGGATGGGGTCGAGGACCGGATACGGGGGCAGGCTGTCGGTGTCGAGCTGACCGGGGCGGAGCTCGGCCGACGGTGGCTTCTCCAGCACCGACTGCGGCACGATCTCGCGGCCGGCGGCGGCGTTCTTCCACCGGGCGAGCTCGTACACCAGCGTCTTCGGGACGTCCTTGAGCGCCGCGAAGCCGCCGGCCATGTCGCCGTACAGCGTCGTGTAGCCGACCGCGTATTCGCTCTTGTTCCCGGTGGTCAGGACCCAGGCGCCGAACCGGTTCGAAAGCGCCATCAGGATGTTCCCCCGGATGCGCGCCTGGACGTTCTCCTCCCACACCCCGGTCTCCGACTGGAGCGGCTCGCGGAGCATGTCGATGTAGGCGGCATGGGCGGGCTCGATGGGGATGATGAGCAGCCGGATGCCGAGGTTGTCCGCGAGGCGCCGCGCGTCGGCCAGCGAGCCCTCCGACGAATAGCGCGACGGCATGGAGACGCCCGTGACGTTCTCCGCCCCGAGGGCGTCCACGGCGATGCAGGCGACCATCGAGGAGTCGATGCCTCCCGACAGCCCGACCAACGCTGCGGAGCACCCCGACTTACGCCAGTAGTCGCGCGTCCCCACCACGAGGGCGCGGTAGACCTCCTCGACAGGGCCGGGCAGCGGCTCGACGCGGGGGGCGAGGGGCCGCCGTTCGAGGGGCGCGCGTTCCCCGAGGCTCACGCGCGGCGGGCCGTCCCGCCGCTGGAATTCCAGGCGCTCCTTGCGCCGGCGAGGGTCGTGGAGCCGGTACTGTTGCACGGTCTCTAGCTGGAGGTCCGCGATGAGCAGGTCCTCGTCGAACATGACCGCGCGGGCCACGAGCTCGCCGTCAGGTCCGAAGATCATGCTTCCGCCGTCGAACACGAGCTCGTCCTGTCCGCCCACGGTGTTGAGGTACGCGACGAAGACGGCGTTGTCGGAGGCGCGCGTCGCGACCATCCGCTCGCGGAAGGTCCGCTTGCCCCGGTGGTAGGGCGAGGCGTTGATGTTGACGATGAGGCTCGCGCCCGCGTGAGCCTGCACCTGCGTGGGGCCGCCCTGGTACCAGACGTCCTCGCAGATGTTCACGCCGAAGACCACGTCGCCCAGCTCGAAGACGGGCGCCTCGACGCCCTCCTGGAAGTAGCGGTTCTCGTCGAAGACGCCGTAGTTCGGCAAGAACCGCTTGTGGTACACGCCCGCCACCCGGCCGTCCGCCAGCACCGCGGCGGCGTTGTAGATGTCGTCCTTCCGGTCGACGAAGCCCACCACGCTCACGATGCCGCGTGTGGCCGCGGCCAGCTCCTCCACGGCCTCGAGGTTGTCTTCGATGAACGACCGCCGGAGCAAGAGGTCCTCGGGGGGATAGCCCGTGACGGCGAGCTCGGGAAAGCAGACGAGGTCGGCGCCTTCAGCCCGCGCGCGCTCGGTCCACTCGCGGATGACGCGGACGTTCCCCGCGAGGTCGCCGACGGTCGGGTTGATCTGCGCGAGCGCGAGCCTGAACGGGCGCATCGTGGCTACAGTATACGCGCCGCACCGCCAGAGCCACCGTCGGGGAATACCCCAGGCGCTTCCGCGCCCCTCGTGGCTGCGATAGCATGGTCCGATAGCGCGAACGTGGAGCCGGGTTGACAGTCAGAACGGCGCTCATCGAACACCGCCTCCAGGACCGCACCGGGGACGTCGTCGTCGAGGCAACCGACCTCTCGTACAGTTACGCGGCTGCGGACGGGGAGCGCGTCGCGCTCCACCGCGTGTCGCTCGCCGTCCCGCCGGGCGCCATCTTCGGGCTGCTGGGGCCCAACGGATCGGGCAAGAGCACCTTCCTTTCGCTGGCGGCCGGCTTGCGGCGTCCCACGTCGGGCGCCATCCGTGTGTTCGGCGCGCCGCCCGGGCCGGAGACGCGGCGGCGGGTGGGCGTCCTCTTCCAGGAGCAGTGTCTCGATCCCCTCATGACGGCCCGAGAGACGCTATGGCTCCACGGCCGCCTGTACGGGATGCCCCGGCATCGCCTGCGCGAGCGCGTGCGCGCCGCCCTCGACAGCGTCGGACTCGGCGACCGCGCCCACGACCCCACGCGGGCGCTCTCGGGGGGCATGCGCCGCCGCCTGGAGCTGGCGCGAGCGCTGCTGCCGGAGCCTACGCTCCTGCTGCTCGACGAGCCGACGACCGGGCTCGACCCCGACTCGAAGCAGCAGCTCTGGGAGCGCCTCGTCGAGGCGAGCCGCAACGGCCTCACCATCCTCCTCGCGACCAACGACGTGGCGGAAGCCGAACGATACTGCGACGCGGTGGCGTTCTTCTCCGAGGGCCGGCTGG
>DATLZC010000158.1:0-3340 GCA_035574215.1 Dehalococcoidia bacterium
GATCGACAAGTGCCGCGAAGAGTCGCCACCCCTGATGCAGGTCGATTCGAACCACTTCGCCGCCTGCTGGGTGGACGTGAGGGAACGGAGGTCGGAGCGGAATGGTGGCTGAAGTGACGAGCGGCCAGACAGCCACGACGAGGAACGGCGCCCGCCCCCTCGTGGAAGTGCGGGACCTCAAGGTGTACTTCCCCGTGACCGCGGGCCTGATCTTCCAGCGGAAGATCGCCGACGTCAAAGCCGTCGACGGGATCACGTTCGGGATCGAGAAGGGCGAGACGCTGGGCCTCGTCGGCGAGAGCGGCTGCGGTAAGTCGACCACCGGGCGCGCCATCCTCCAGCTCTACAAGCCCACCGCCGGCAGCATCAAGTTCGGCGACATCGAGCTCACCAAGCTCCGCGCGGGCGAGATGCGGGCGATGCGCCGGAAGATGCAGATGATCTTCCAGGACCCCTACGCCTCACTGAACCCGCGCATGTCCGTCGGCGCGATCATCGCGGAGCCGCTCGCCATCCACGGTTTGGCGAAGGGGAAGGCGCGCAAGGAGCGCGTGCAGGAGCTGATGCGCGTCGTCGGCCTCAACCCGTACTACGCCAACCGCTACCCGCACGAGTTCTCCGGCGGACAGCGCCAGCGCATCGGCATCGCCCGCGCGCTCGCGGTGCAGCCCGAGTTCATCGTGGCCGACGAGCCCGTCTCGGCGCTGGACGTGTCCATCCAGGCGCAGATCATCAACCTGCTCGAAGACCTTCAGGCCCAGTTCGGCCTGACGTACCTGTTCATCGCCCACGACCTCTCGGTGGTCCGGCACATCAGTAACCGGGTCGCCGTTATGTACCTCGGGAAGCTGGCCGAGCTCGCCGACCGCGTCGAACTCTACGAGAACCCGCTGCATCCGTACACGAAGGCGCTGCTCTCCGCGGTGCCCGTGCCTGACCCCGAGGTCGAAGCGAAGCGGGAGCGGATCATCCTTTCGGGCGATGTGCCCAGCCCGCTGCGCCCGCCCCCGGGCTGTGTCTTCCACACCCGCTGCCCCATCGCTATCGACGAGTGCCGCGAACGCGTGCCCGAGTGGCGCGAGGCGTTGCCCGGCCACTGGGTGGCCTGCCACCGCGTGTGAGACTCAGGTCGACCGAATCCCATCGAGGGCTTCCCGCAAAGGGAAGCCCTCGTCGTGTGCGCCGGTTCCGCGGCTAGCGGACCGCCCGCTCGATGTGCGCGAGGAGCGCGCCGTAGCGCTCGATGACACTCGCGCCGATGCGCTCGCGCTCGAGCCGCTCGAACGCCGCCAGCAGATCCGTCTGGTCGTCCGGCGTCAGGAGGCGATCCGCCATAGGGAAGAGGACCTCGTTCTCCTTCAAGATGTGGTTCCGAAGGAGCGCCGTGTAGCAGTGGATGGCGTCGACCGTGGATTCGCGGTCGTCGCGGTCCAGGGCGTCTTCGAGGCGGCGGATGTACGCACGTCCGAGGTCGTGCTCGTGCAGCATGACGCCGATGGGACCGCCGTCGCGGATGAGACCGCGCTCGACGAGCCGAGGGAAGAGCGCGAGCTCCTCCTTGGCGTGATGGCAGCCGTCGGCGAAGTTGCGCAGAAAATCCACCGCCGAGGATAGGATCTCTGGCGAGAGCGTCTCTCCCGCCTCGAGCCGGAGCGCGGCCCGCTCCATCACCCGAAGCGCGCGTTCGATGACCTCGTGGTCGGCGCGTAGCGCATCAGTGGCCGTCATGCGTGTCGCCCCCTCGTTCCGGTTCTGGGGCATGCTACGAGGGGACGGCCTGCGGCCGTTCGTGCCGTTTGGCCCGAAGCGCTGGGTCGATGTACGCGAATTCGACGGGACGACCGGGAGCCTAGAGGAGGGCGCCCTTCAGGCCCATCAGCCCGCGCAGCATCTGCACCTCACCCAGGTGCTCCGCGGTGTGGCCGATGCAGAAAAACGTCAGCGCCTCCAGTCGGGTGAGCGAATCGATGCCGTACGGCTCCTTGAAGAACGGGAGCGGGATGGGCTCCGCCGCTTGCTCCTCCGTGAGGCCGTCCACGTAGGCGACGATGGCGTCGCGTACCGCCGTCACGTACTCCAGGAGCGCGCCGACATCGAGCCGGATGGCGGCGACGCCTGCGCGGTCGAGGCCAGTGCCGAAGGGCGTGACGCCGGTCTTAGCGACGGGAAGCCGCTCGGCCCAGCCTCCGGTCATGAAGACGCTCGGTCGGCGGGCGATGAGGCCGTGGACGAGCTCGTCCTCGGAACGGATCGCGTGCCAGAGGGCGAACATGATGGTGCTGTCGTGCTGTTCGGGCTGCCAGTGGAGCTGGTCGGCTGTGAGGTCGCGGCACAGGATGCCGAACAGGTCGTGCCAGAACGTCAGGTTCGCGCGCAGGGCGTCGATGGGTCGCACGGCAAGCCTCCTGTCGAAGACGTCGCCGCGAGTGTAGCCCGCCGCGCCCTCACGCGCGAGCGCCGCTAGAGTCGCGGCTCGGTTCAAAGCGCTTCGCAAATGGCCCTGACGACGCCCGCAACGTCCTCGTCGATCTGGCATTGCCAAACCACCATGACTCGCCAACCCAGCTCGGTGAGCTGTTGCACCTTCCGAGCGTCGCGCTCCCGATTCGCTGCGAACTTTTGTGTCCAGTAATCCTGGTTTGTCTTGGGGAAGGTCGCCCTACGACAGCCTTCATGGCGATGCCAAAAGCATCCATGAACAAAGACAACCAACTTTGCTGCTGGAAACACAATGTCCGGCGAGCCTGGAAGGCTTCCTCGGTGCAATCTGAACCGCAGACCGGCGGCATGAAGGGCGGAGCGCAGCGCTCGCTCAGGGGTCGTATCTCGCCTGGGCACGGATCGCATTATTCGAGAACGTTCGGGGCTGGATGGCTTCGGCTTTGGGGGCTCCGCCATGGCTCGTTCACGCCGTCGTGTCAGCGGTAGTTTGCGGCCACATGGGCAGGATGGTCATCGCCGCCGCATAGCCCAAAAGCGGCGGAACTGCTCCGCCGATCCATTTGGTCACTTGGGCCCTAGTAGGTGGGTTGTTGTCACTCAAGACGAACCTGAAGAAATCTGGGAATGTTTGGAGTCTGGCGGCTTCGTGGGGGGTCAACGTGCGTGGCTCCGATGGATGTATGAACCTTCCTCGGCCTGGAGAAACGAAACCGGTTGTGATAGTGCCAGCAGGCTCGTTCCAGCGGAGCCTTCCGTAGACTGACGGATACGTGTGGCCGTTTCTGTGACAGGCGGGACGCACCTCATTGGGCAGGTCGAACGCACCGTTATCGAACAAATAGGCGATGCGGGCTCGGTTTTCCTCCGACAGTCGAGACGGGGTGTCCATCACGCTTCC
>DATLZC010000159.1:0-11708 GCA_035574215.1 Dehalococcoidia bacterium
GGTGACGACCCCGCCCGAATCCGCAGACGCTGAGCCGATGACCACGCAGACGACCCTCGAGGAGCTCTCTCAGGCCGCGCATCGCGAGCTCGCCGCTGCGTCGACCGAGGAGGCCCTGGAGGCGTGGCGTATCGCCTACCTCGGCCGGAAGGGCCGGCTGACCCAGGTGCTACGCTCGCTGGGCGCGCTGCCGGTCGAAGAGCGAAGGCGGGCCGGCGCCGCCGCTAACCGCCTGAAGGGGGAGCTCGAGGCCGCGTTCCAGGCGCGCCGCGCCGACATCGAACGCCGGCGGATCGCTCGCGCCGTCGAAGCCGGGCGCATCGACGTCACCCTGCCCCCGAGGCCGCTTCCGCGCGGCAGGCTTCACCCCATCACGCAGACGACGCGCGCCATCCTCGACGCCTTCGCCTCGATGGGCTTCTCCGTCGCCGAAGGCCCCGAGGTGGAGACCGACTACTACAACTTCGAGGCGCTGCGCATTCCCGCGGACCACCCGGCCCGCGAGCTGATGGACACCTTCTACATCGAAACGCGCGACTCCGCCGGCCCGAAGCTCTTGCTTCGCACGCACACGTCGCCCAATCAGGTGCGCGTCATGGAGCGCCACCGACCGCCCATTCGTATCGTCGTGCCCGGACGCTGCTATCGCCATGAGGCCACCGACCCGACGCACGAGTGGATGATGGTGCAGGTCGAGGTGCTCGCCGTCGACGAGGGCATCACCATGGCCCACCTGAAGGGCACGCTGTTCGAGTTCGCCAAGCGGCTCTTCGGCCAGGAGCGGCGCGTGCGGTTCCGCTGCGACTACTTCCCGTTCGTCGAGCCCGGCGTCGATCTGGCCATCGACTGCTTCCTCTGCGGGGGCGAAGGGTGCCGCACCTGCAAGGGCGAGGGCTGGATCGAGATCATGGGCGCAGGCATGGTCCATCCCGAGATCCTGGCGAACATGGGCTACGACCCCGAGCGGTACACGGGCTTCGCCGCCGGGATGGGCGTCGAGCGCATCGCCATGCTGCGCCACGGCATCGACGACATCCGCAACTTCTACGCGAACGACCTCCGCTTCTTGCGGCAGTTCTGACGACATGCGCGTCTCGCTGAAGTGGCTCGCCGACTACGTCGACCTCCACCTGCCCGCGGAGGAGATCGCGCGCCGGCTCACCATGGCCGGCCTCGAGGTCGAGGCCATCGAGCGCACGGGCCAGACATGGGACAACGTCTACGTTGGCCTCGTGACGGCGGTGACCCCGCACCCCAACGCCGACCGCCTGCGGCTCGCCACCGTCGAGCTCGGCGGCGAGCGGCACACCGTGGTCTGCGGCACCCCCAACGTGGCCGAAGGGCAGAAGGTGGCCTTCGCCAAGGTGGGCGCGCGGCTCATCGACGGCCACACCGGCAAGCCGATGGTTCTCAAGGCGGCGGTCATCCGCGGCGTGGAGTCGGCGGGGATGGTCTGCTCGGAGAAGGAGCTCGGCATCTCCGACGAGCACGAGGGCATCCTGGTGCTCGACCCTGACGCCCCGCTGGGCGCGCCGCTGGCCGACTACCTCGGCGACGCGATTCTCCACGTCGACATGAAACCGAACCGCTCCGACGGCCTCTCGATGCTCGGCATCGCACGGGAGGTCGCCGCCCTCACGGGCGAGTCCGTCCGCGAGCCCGAGCTCACGTTCGCCGAGGTGGGTCCCCCGATCGATGGCCGCGTTCGCGTGACCATCGAGAACCCGGATCTCTGCGGCCGCTACGTCGCCACCCTCATCGAAGGAATCGAGATCCGTCCGTCCCCCCGATGGATGCAGACGCGGCTCATCGCCGCCGGCATGCGTCCCATCAACAACGTCGTCGACGTCACGAACTACGTGATGCTCGAGCTCGGGCAGCCCCTGCACGCCTTCGACTACGACACCGTGGCCGGGGGGCACATCATCGTCCGCACGGCGCGCGAAGGGGAGCGCATGACGACGCTCGACGGCGTCGAGCGCACGTTCGGGCCCGAGCATCTGCTGATCGCTGACCCCTCGGGCCCCATCGCCGTCGCCGGGGTGATGGGCGGCCTGCATACCGAAGTCACCGAGCGGACGACGCGGGTGCTCCTGGAGTCGGCGAACTTCAACCAGGTGAGCATCCGCCGGACGGCGCTCGCGCTCCGCGCGCAGAGCGAGGCCTCGCGGCGCTTCGCGTGGGGTCTACCCGCGGAGCTCGCGATGATTGCGTCGCGGCGGGCGACGAAGCTCCTGGTCGAGCTGTGCGGTGGCAGGGCCGCCGCCGGCTGCGTCGACGTCTACCCGCGTAAAGACAGGACCGTCCGCATCGAGGTCACCCGCAAGCGCCTGAGCCAGGTCCTCGGCGTCGACCTGCCCACATCGAAGGTCCGCGAGGCGCTCACGTCCCTCGGCTTCGGCGCCCGCTGGGTCCCGCCCGACCGCTACGTCGTGCGCGTCCCGTACTGGCGGCGCGATGTCCGCATTCCAGACGACGTAGCCGAGGAGGTGGCCCGCATCATCGGGTACGACCAGATCCCCACCGAGCCCATCGCGGGCCCGATTCCCCCGCGCATCGAGCAGCCGATGCGGGACCTCCGGAACCGGGTGCAGGATGCGCTGGCCGCCGTGGGCATGCAGGAGATCATGACGTACCCGTTGACCAGCCTCGAGACGCTGCGCCGGGTCGTGCCCGACGACTGGCTGGTAGACCATCCGCCGGTGACCATCGCGAACCCCCTCAACGCCGGAGAGGAGCGGCTTCGGGTTTCGCTCCGCGCCTCCGTCCTGCAGACGGCGGCCGCCAACGCCCGTATCGAGGATTGCGTCGTCGCGCTCTTCGAGACCGCCCGGGTGTATCTGCCCCGCGACGGCGGGCAGCCGCTCGAGCAGGAGCGCGTGACCGGGGTCGTCACCGGCCGCAGGCCCGACCGCTGGGGCCGGCCGTCGGATGAGAGCGTCGACTTCTACGACGCGAAGGCGTACGTCCAGGCGCTCTTCGATGCGCTGGACATTCCGGTGGAATATGAGGCGTCCGAAGAATACGGCCTGCTGCCGGGCCGGACGGCGAGACTGCGGGCCGGCGGGCGGGACGTCGGCGTCCTCGGGCAGGTGCATCCGCAGACCGCCGCGGCCTTCGACATCGACCGCGACGTGTATCTGTTCGACATCTGTCTGGACGACCTGCTGCCCCTGCTGCCCGGGCCGCGCCGGCACACCCCCGTCCCCCGCTTCCCGCCGGTCGAGGAGGACCTCGCCGTCGTCGTCGATCGGGACGTGTCGGCGGCGCGAGTGCGGGCCGCGCTCCTCGCGCATCCGCTGGTGGCCTCCGCGGAGCCGTTCGACGAATACACCGGCCCGCCGGTGCCCGAGGGGCGCAAGTCGCTCGCCTTCGCCCTGCGCTATCAGGCGCCCGACCGCACGCTGTCGGACGCCGACGTCGCGCGCGTTCGCGAGTCGCTCATCTCGCGGCTGCGGCGCGAGCTCGGCGCCGAGCTGCGCCGTTAGCCCCTACCAGCGCACCGTAAAGTCGCGGAATTCGCCCGTCGGGGCCTCCCACGAGGCGTCGACGGAGTGGACGACGGCGAGACGCGGCCCCTCGTGCAGCAGCCGCAGCAGCTCTTCGAGGCGGCTGCGGTCTCCCTCCGCCACGACTTCGACAGAACGGCCGTCGTCTCCGTTGCGGACCCAGCCCGAGAGGCCGAGCCTTCTGGCCCGCTCGACCACGAACTGGCGGAAGCCGACCATCTGCACCTTGCCGCGAACGGTCGCGGTAAGTCGGGCGCGCTCCGTCATCTCACACCTCTCCATGAAGTCACGCGGCCCGCACACGGGTTGCTTGTCAGCGGGGCGGTAATAAAGTAACCTTGCCCCATGCAATCGGCGTCTTTCCGAGAGAAACGCGCGGAGTACGAACGGGCGATCAATACGGCATTCAGCCCGCATTCGCCCATCAACGAGGCTCGCTTCTTCGCCGGTCGCACAGAACAGGTTCGAGCTGTCGTCGACACGATCCAGACTCCCGGCCTGCATGCCGCGATTTACGGCGAGCGTGGGGTGGGGAAGACCTCGCTCGCCAACATTATCAAGGATTACCTCGGCGGCCAGATCGTTGGAGTCTCGCGCGTCAACTGCAGTCAGCAGGACACCTTCGAATCGGTCATCCGGCGCAGTCTCAGCGCTTTCCAGCTATCGATGTCCCACCCACTCATCGGGTTCGGACAGAGGGAAGAGAGCACCGTCCGCGAAGTGCTCGAGCTGCTCCCCCAGGATGGGACCACCTTGTCGCCAGACGCGGTGGCTGCGTTGCTCGCTCAACTTCCTCCGCACTTCGTACTGGTCATCGACGAATTCGATCGACTGCCTCGGGAAGAAACCGCGGCGTTCGCCGACTTCATCAAGTCGCTGTCCGACCGCGGCGCTTCGTCGACCGTGGTGCTCGTCGGCGTGGCGGAAGACATAGACGCGCTCATCCTGAGCCACGCCTCCGTCGAACGCTGCCTCCGCCAGATCCCCCTCCAACGAATGTCGGAGGACGAGCTGTCGGAGATCATCGACCGGGGGCTCGAGGCGACGGGGTTTGCCCTGGCCTCGGACGCGCCGCGCAAGCGCATTCTATCCGTCTCCCAGGGCTTTCCTCACTATACGCACCTGTTGGCCCAGCACGCCGCCCGTACCGCACTGGACTCCGAACGAACGACGATCGAAGACGAAGACGTCGTGGCAGGGATGAAGACGGCGGTGGAACGGGCCGACCAGAGTCACCGGGAGCTCTATTACAAGGCGACAACGGGTACCAAGAAGCGCAATCTGTGGAGAGAAGTCGTAGCGGCATGCGCATTGGCCGACACCGACGAGCGAGGCTACTTTTCGACGCGCGCCGTTCAGGATCGGCTCAGCGAGATCCTCGGGCGACACATCATCCAGCAAACGCTGGCCTATCACCTGGGCAAGCTCACTGAGGACAATCGCGGACCGCTCCTTCAGCGTGTGGGGCCGGAACGAAGATATCGCTATCGGTTCCTCAATCCGCTGATGCGTCCCTTCATCACGATGAAAGCGATGAACGACGGCCTTATCCACCCGCAGTAAGGCCACTCGCCCATCGTCCTGATGTCATCTCAACAACCCAGTGACCACCTCACGAACGAGATCGAGCGGGACGTCGGACCGCAGGGTCGGTGCGCCGACGTCGCGCAACAGCACCCAGCGCACCCGCCGCCCGGCCGTCTTCTTGTCGAGTGCGATCGCATCCAGCGCGGCGTCGACGCTCACACCGGGAAGGCGCACCGGAAGCCCGAAGCGCTCCAGTAGCGCCCGCTGCCGCTCGCGCACGTGCGGCGGCGTCAGCCCGATGCGCTCGCCGATTTCCGCCGCCGCCATCATGCCTACCGCGATGGCTTCGCCGTGCAAGACGCGGCCGTAGCCGGTGGCCGCCTCGATGGCGTGCCCGATCGTGTGGCCATAGTTCAGGATCGCGCGCAGGCCGGTCGTGTCCCGCTCGTCGCGGCTCACCACGTCCGCCTTGATGCGCACGTTCCGGGCGACAATCTCGGCCGTAATGCCCGGCTCCGCCGCGAGCAGCGCGTCCGCGTGGCGCTCGAGGTCGTCGAGTATCGCGGGGTCGCGGATGAAGCCGTGCTTGATGACCTCCGCGTAGCCCTCGCGGAGCGAGCGCTCCGGCAGCGTCGCGAGCAGGGACACGTCTTCGACCACGAGGCGCGGCTGGTAGAACGCGCCGATGAGATTCTTCCCCTCGCGATGGTCAACCGCCACCTTCCCGCCGATGGAGGCGTCCACCATCGCCAGGAGCGACGTCGGGACCTGCACAAACGGCATCCCGCGCAGGAACGTGGCCGCCACGAATCCCGCCAGGTCGCCCACCACGCCCCCGCCGAGCGCGACGACGGCGTCCGATCGTTCGGCGCGACGGCTCACCAGCCAGTCGTACACCGCTTCCGCGGTCTCGAGCCGTTTGCTGGCCTCGCCTGCCGGGAACGCGAAGGCGTCGGCCTCGTATCCGGCGCGACGCAGCGCGGCGAGCGTCGCCTCCCCGTGCAGCGACAGTACCGTGTCGTCGCTGACGACGAACGCGCGCCCGCCGAGGCCCAGCGCCCGCATCCGATCCCCGAGCCGGGCGAGCGCTCCCGATTCGACGAACACCGGATACGCGCCCGAAGCGGCGCGCACCACGCACGCCGCGCCCGCGAACGCCTGCGGATCGGGCGGAAGGAGCCGTCCCGTGTCGGGGTCGAGGCGGGAGGCCAGCGTCTTCCACGCCTGCACCACGGCGTCGGCGACCTCGGACGGCGTCAGCGCGTCGGTGCGGACGGTGGCGTCGGCGAGCGCGTAGAAGGCCGCGCGCTCCCGCTGGAGGGCGACGATGCGCGCCAGGGGATCGGGCGACGCGAGAAGGGGCCGCTCGGAACCCGCCCCGCCGGCTTCCCGCATCCGGCGCAGGATGGTGTCGGGCCGCGCCTCGAGACACACGACGAGGCCCGCCGCCATGACGCGCCGGTTCTCCTCGGCGACAGGAGCGCCGCCTCCCGTGGCGACCACGGCGCGCGGCTCGCGGGCGGCGTCTGCGAGGGCGCGGGCTTCGAGCTCGCGAAAGTGGGCCTCGCCGTCCTCGTCGAAGATGCGCGCCACCGGCTTGCCCGCCGCCGCCTCGACGGCGTCGTCGGTGTCGACGAACTGCCACCCCAGCGCCTCAGCGACGAGCCGGCCGACGGTCGTCTTCCCGGTGAACGAGAAGCCGGTCAGGAAGATGCGCTCGGGCAATGCCATGGGGACGAGGGGCGAACGTTGGCGACGGGCGTCATGTCGCCCACAGTCTACTCGACGGGCCAGTCCCGCGGGCGGAGCGTCTTCTGGTAGGCCCGGAAGTTCTGGAGCGTTTCCTCGAGACGGTCGCCGCCGAACTTCTCCAGCGCGGCCTGAGCGAGCACGATGGCGACCATCGCCTCGCAGATGACGCCGAGCGCCGGGACGACGCAGACGTCGCTCCGCTCGTAGTGCGCCTGCACGGGCTCGCCGGTGCGGAGGTCGACCGAGGGGAGCGCCCGGGCGAGGGTGGCGATCGGCTTCATCCCGACGCGGCACACGATGTCCTCGCCGTTGGTGATGCCACCCTCGGTGCCGCCCGCGCGGTTGGTGGCGCGCCGCCAGGGCCGCTCGCCCCACCGGTCCGGCGGAAGGATCACGTCGTGCGCCTGCGAGCCCCGGACCCGGGCGAGGCCGAACCCGCCGCCGATCTCGACGCCCTTGACCGCGTGCACGCTCATGAGCGCCTGCGCCAGCCGACCGTCGATCTTCCGGTCCCAGTGCACGTGGCTGCCCAGGCCGATGGGGACATTCGTGGCGCGCACCTCGACGACGCCGCCGAGCGTGTCCCCTGCGGCGCGCGCGGCGTCGATGGCCGCGATCATGCGAGCCGCGGCTTCAGGGTCCGCGCACCGCACCTCCGACGCCTCGACGGCGTCCCAGTCGATCTCGCCCTCAACGCGGGCCTCGACGTCGCCGATGGCGACGGTGTGGCTCCGGACCGCTACGCCGAACTCGGCCAGCAGCCGCTTGCACACGGCCCCCACGGCCACCCGGGCGGCGGTCTCACGGGCGGACGCCCGCTCGAGGACAGGGCGGACGTCGTCCCAGCCGTACTTCATCGCGCCCGCGAGGTCCGCGTGGCCCGGACGCAGGCGGGTCACCTTCTCGACCTCGGCCTCCACCGGCTCCACCGCCATGGTCTCGGTCCAGTTCACCCAGTCGCGGTTCTCGATCCAGAGGGCGATGGGGCTGCCCAGCGTGAGGCCGTGCCGGACGCCGGCCGTGATCTGCGCGCGGTCCTGCTCGATGCGCTGCCGGCGGCCGCGGCCGTAGCCGCCTTGCCTCCTCCGGAGGTCGACGGCGATGTCGTCTTCCGACAGGCGTAGGCCTGCCGGCAGGCCCTCGATGATCACCGTGAGCCCTTTGCCGTGCGACTCGCCCGCCGTGAGGAACCGGAGCGCGCTCACGCCTGCTGCCGCTCCCGCGGGGGCAGCGGCCCGCGGCCGTTGCGGACCGTCTCGGTGTCGGGCGTGATGGGCAGCGGGCGCCCCGCCATGTCGAGCTGGTACCTGCCGCCCATGGCGCGGATGATCTCCGGGGCCGGCGCTTCCCAGTCGAGATCGATGACGTCTTGCCGCCGGACGACCGTGCTCAGGATGCACTCCTGACGGGTCTCGCCCGCTTCCGTCCTGAAGGTGGTGTACACGTCGATTTGCACGCGGTCCGGCCGGACGTGGGGGATGTCGTAGAGGAACATGTCGGCGAGCTGCACGGTCACCTTCATCGCCTCGTCGAGGGCGGAACTGACCTCGCGGCGCTGGCCGTCCACTATGCGGAACTGCGCCTCGGCGGTGGTGGACGCCCGCAGGTAATCGACCCCGACCTCCATGAGCTCGACGTTCTGGACGCCGCGCCAGACGTCAGGCGGCACGCCCTTCGGAGGCCGGTCGCGCTTCCAGCGCTCGACCTCCTCCCGGACGAGCGTCTGAATGACGTCGAGGTTGCCGCGCTGGACCTGACGCCGCCACTCGAGCTGGGCCCGGGTGCCCTGCACCACCACGTACGTCACGAACAACAGGAGCAGGAACACCACCAGTAAAGCCCAGCCGATGCCCCAGGTCGCGGCCAGGACGGTCACTGTCATCCCGTCCTCACGTTCCCGCCGCGGCCAGGCCGAGCGCCTCGCGAGCGGCCGACAGCATGACATCCACAGGCGCCTCCCGCCCCGTCCAGAGGCGGAACGCCTCCGCGGCCTGATACACGAGCATCGACAGGCCCCCCACGGTTCGCGCGCCCTGCTTGCGCGCGCCCCCGAGGAACGGCGTCTCCGGCGGGTTGTACACGAGGTCGAACGCCAGCGCGCCCTCGCGGATGAGCGTCGTGTCCGTGGGCGCCTGCCCCTCCAGTTCGCTGCGCGCGGTCCCCGCCGGGGTCGCGTTGACCACGAGGTCCGCCGACGCCACCGCCCGGATGAAGGCGCCGTCCTCCCAGTGGGACCACGTGACCTGCGTGCCGGACGGCGTGGCCGGCCGCAGCGCGCTCACCAGGGCGTCGGCGCGGCGCCAGTTGCGGCTGCTCACGAAGATGGTCTGCATGCCCAGGTCCACGAGCACAGCGGCCACGGCGCGCGCCGCACCGCCCGCGCCCAGAATGACCGCGCGCTTGCCCCGCGGGTCGAACCCCGTCTCCTCCAGCGCCCGGCGGAACCCGTACACGTCGGTGTTATGCCCGCGCAGGGCGCCGCCGTCCTGCACGATGGTGTTCACCGCCCCGACGCGCGTGGCGACGTCGTCGAGGGCGTCGAGCATCGGCACGACCTCTTCTTTGTAGGGCACCGTCACGTTGGCGCCGAAGAAGTCGTCGCCGCGTAAGGCGTCGATCCGCCCGCGCAGCGCCTCCGGCGGCGTGTCCCACGCCTCGTAGGTCGCATCGACGCCCGCAGCGCGGAACGCCGCTTCGAACATGGCGGGGCTGATGGAGTGCCCCAACGGATGCCCGATGACCCCAGCGCGCTTCATGGCGATTCCCCCTGGTACTGGGCCACGTTTCGCTCGTGCTCTTCGAGCGTCTCGGCGAAGGCGTGGCTCCCGTCCGGCTTCGCGACGAAGAACAAGTAGTTGGTCTGCGCGGGCCGCAGCACCGCCCGGATGGCGTCGAGCCCGGGATTGGCGATCGGGCCCGGCGGCAGCCCGACATAGACGTATGTATTGTACGTCGAATCCAGCCCCAGGTCCGCAGTCGTGAGCCGTGCCTTCCAGTAGCCGAACGCCTCCACGTTTGCGGGGTCGTTCGCGAGCGCGTACTGCACCGTCGGGTCGGCCTGCAAGGGAATCCCCAGGCGCAGCCGGTTCAGGAACACGCTGGCGATGATCGGCCGTTCTTCCGGGATGCGCGCTTCGCGTTCGACGATGGAGGCGAGGGTCACCACCTCCCACGGCGTGAGCCCCGCCGCGCCGTCCCCGATCTCCGGGGCGACCTGCCGGTCGAATGCGAGGAGCATCTGCCGCACAACGTCGGCCGCGGTCGTGTCGCTGTAGAAGCCGTAGGTCGCGGGAAACAGGAACCCCTCGAAGCCGAAGCCGCGGCGCGCCTCGGCCACCGCCGGGATGTCGGCGTACGCCGACTCGTCTCGCAGCGCGTCGAGGAAGGCCTGCTTCGAGACGACGCCGCGGCGCTCCAGCAGGTCGCCGATCTCCTCCTTGCGAAGCCCTTCAGGAATGGTCACCACGCGAGAGGCGGTTTCGCCCCGCACCAGCCGTTCGATGACCTCGCTGGCCGGCAGCCCGCGGTCGAACTCGTACTCGCCCGCGACGAGCGCGCCCCCGACGCCCCGAAGCGCCACCAGAACACGGAACGCCCGCGCGCTGCGGATCACGCCCGCCTCCTCGAGGCGGCGGCCGATCGCTTCGGCGCTCTCTCCTTCGCGCACCTCGATCTTGACCGGACCCTCTCCGGGCGGCACGAAGCGCTCGATGGGCTGCTCTTCATTGAGGACCGTCGCGGGCGTCCTCCAGACCACCAGCGCGAGGACGACGACGCCTGTGACGCAGGCGGCGGCCACAGCGAACGGGAGCAGGCGCAAGGCGAGACCTCAGGGCGCGGCGCCGCCGGCGCGGCGCGCGTCGAGGTAGTTCTGGAGGATCGCCGCGGCGACGAGGTCATCGCTCGCAGCAGGACGGCGCAAAGGCTGGCGGCGCTCGCCGCGTCGGGGCGGTCTCGAGGGCCTGCGCTCGATCTGCGCTGTAGTCAGACGCTCGTCCCAGTAGTCGACGGTGACGCCGGCCGCTTCCAGCGCGCGGCCGAACCGCTGCACGGTGCGGGCCTGTGGCCCCACCGTGCCATCCAGCGACAACGGCAGTCCGATCACGACCCGCTCGGCTCCTTCCCTGCGCGCGATCTCGACGACGCGCCGCACGGCGTCCGGCGTCTCATGCCGGTCGATGATGGCCAGCGGCACGGCGACGCGCTCGTCCGCATCGCAGACCGCGACCCCGATGCGGCGTTCCCCGACGTCGAGCCCGAGCATGCGCACGCTACGTGGATGACGCCCCCAGCGCCTTCTCGACCTCCCGCACGGCCACGGCGACCGCTTCGGCGAGCTTGGCGACGTCGCGCCCTCCCGCCTGGGCCATGTCGGGCCGTCCGCCGCCGCCACCGCCCGTCACCTTCGCGGCCGCGCGGATCACCGCGCCGGCGTCGAATCCTGCGGCGACGGCTTCGGGAGTCGCCATGGCCACGAACTGCGGCTTGCCGCCGACGTCCGCCGCCAGGATGACAGCCGATCCGGCGCCGAGCTTCGCGCGGACGTAGTCTCCCATATCACGCAGCGCCTCGGCGCTGGACGCCGGCACCACTTCCGCGACCAGCGAGACGCCGTTGACCTGGCGCCTCCGTTCGACGAGCGACGCCGCGACTTCGCGGGCCTGCGCGCGCTGCAGAGCTTCGAGACGGCGCCGCATTTCGTCCAACTCCCGCTGCAGCGCCTCGATGCGGGCCGGCAGCTCGGCGGGCGGCGCGTTTACGGCGCGGGCTGCCGCCTCCAGCGCGTTCAACCGCTGGCGGATCCAGCGCACAGCGCCCTCGCCCGTCAGCGCCTCGATGCGGCGCAGCCCGGAGCCGATGCCGCTTTCGCTCACGATGACGAACGCGCCGATCTCGCCGGTGCGATGACAGTGCGTCCCG
>DATLZC010000160.1:0-2229 GCA_035574215.1 Dehalococcoidia bacterium
CGACAGCGCCACGCAGCCCATCGCGGGCGCGAACGAAGGCATCTGCACGGGGCCGTGCGAGGACGACGTCGAGGTCCCGGCGCTCGACCCCGGGTCCTACTTCTTCCGCTGCGACGTGCACCCGACGCAGATGAAGGGGACCCTCATTGCCGAGTGACGCCCTCCGCAAGATGGCCCTTCGCACCCTCGCGGCTGGCGGGCTCGCCGCTGTTTTGCTCGCCCTGCCCGCCGTCTCCACGGCTCGCGCTCAGGAGCCGGCGCCGCTCGTCCGCCACGTGGGCCCCTACGAACTGACGGCTTCGTACCGGAGCTCCCCGCCGCTCGTCGAGGTCGACAACGCGCTCGTGCTCGTGGTGCGCGACACGCGCACAGGCGAGCCGGTCACGGGCCTCGAACGCACGCTGCGGCTCGAAGCGAGCGTCGCGCCGCCCCGGGCCAGCGCCCGCGCGGTCTTCGTGACGTTCCGTCCCGCGAAGGACCGTCCCGGCGTGTACGAGGGCGTGTTCGTGCCGCCTTCCGTAGGCGACTACATCTTCCGCCTCACCGGCGACATCGCGGGCGTGCCCGTGGACGAGACGTTCCGGTCGGGGCCCGGCGGCCTGCCGGACGCGGAACCCGCCGAGACCGACTACTCGTCGCCCGGCGCGTACCTGGCGTGGGGGCTCCTCGGACTCTATCTCGCCGGCGTCGGGGCGCTCGCCGTCTGGCGGCTGCGCCGGGGAAGGCGTCCCGCTGGACCCGCCGTCGTGTCGGGATCGGGCGCGTAGGCTACCGCGGCTTCGCCAGGCCCAGCGTATCCAGCTCGCGCTGCACGTCGCTCCACCGGGGCTCGCTCTCTTCCGCCCGTTCCTGCTGGTACCAGCGGAAGAAGGCGATTCCCATGAACGTCCAGAGCACGAGGCCCCCGGCGACCTTCATGAGCCCGCCGCCGATCTGCTGGTCGGTGACGGGCGAGATGCCCCAGATGCGTGGGGCGTCGGCGTACACGGTGTACACGGCCGAGTCCGCGAAGGTGACGAACGACGCCAGGATCGCAGGCAGGAGCGACTGCAAGAAGAGGTACCCGATCTGGACAGGATAGGACGCCCGCGGCAGCTCCGGCGTCTGACTCAGGACGGGCCACCAGAGCAGGATGCCGGCGGCGACCTGGATCGTGTGCACGAGGAGGTGGAACCACGCCTCCCGCACCTGGAGTTCGATAGCGGAGGGCAGGTGCGTCAGGAGCAGCACGGCGTTGAAGACGGCGAGCGCCACCAGCGGCTTCGTCACGATGCGAGCAGCGCGCTCCGCACGAACGCGGCGGACCAGCGCCATCCACACCCAGCCCGGCGTGCCCGCGAGGAGCAGCGGCGCCACGCCCAGCATCAGCAGGGTGTGCTGGAACATGTGCGCGCTCACCAGGTATTCGTCGGAGAGCTTGTGCAGCGGGCCGCCGGACGTCAGGTACAGCAACGCGACGCCCGCATAGAACAGCGCCGCCTGGCTCCGCCGGACGCGCCCGGCGTCGGAGATGCGCGGGCGGAGCACCGTGACCGTCAGGAAGTAGCCGTAGCCGAGGGCGACACACAGGGCGAGGACATCCAGGTCCAGCGCCCAATCGAGCCAGTGGCTACCGCCGGCGCTGACATGCAGCAGGGGCAGTGACACCCATCGCCTCCCCGGCCTCCACCCCGACCCCTACACTAGCGACGCGCCGAGCGTGGCGAGCACGACGGCGAACACCGCGAGGGCGAGCGCGAGGCCGCCCACGAACATCGTCGAGAACAAGCGGCTGTCGAACCGGAGGTGCATGAACCAGAGCACCACGAGAGAGAACTTCAACGCCGACAGCAGAATCAGGATCGCCGCCAGGTAGTCCTCGATGGCCTCGACGTAGTAGACGCCCACCTCGATGAGCGTGACGATGGCCAGGGCGAAGCCAACCTTCACGTAGTCGGCCGGCGTCGGATGGGCGCTCCGCGGTGGGCGCCGCACGCCCGACGTCATCGGCCGCGCCACGGAGGCGCGCGCGCCGTATCCGCCGCCAGCGACGCTGAACAACACGGCCGGCCACGGCGTCCGGCGCGACACCGCCATCGCGGCCGCGGCCGCCGCCAGAGCGAGAGCGATCGCCGGATATTCCGTCATCACGTGCGCAGACCCTCCTTACGCCGGCTGAATGAGATAGACGAGCGTGAAGATCACGATCCACACGATGTCGACGAAGTGCCAGTACAGGCCGGCGAGCTC
>DATLZC010000161.1:0-4547 GCA_035574215.1 Dehalococcoidia bacterium
GGTCTCCCGGAGCCCGATGCGGGGGTACTTCTGCTGGCTCGGCATCTCATCGCCTTCGCCGACGGCGTTCTGGAGACGGACCTGCAGCGGGTCGAGGCCGAGCTGACGGCACATCTCATCGACCTGCGACTCGATGGCGAAGGCGGCGTTGTGCGCCCCGGGCGCGCGGATGGCGCCCACGCTGACCTTGTTCGTCAGCACCTCGTACGATTCGATGTCCAGGTTCGGGAAGCGGTACGACCCGCCGAGCAGGATGGCGCCGACCACTGCCGGGGCGCCGGGGAAGGCCCCGGAGTCGTACACGAGGCGCGCCTGGAGGGCGGTGAGCCGGCCGTCGCGGGTCATCCCGGTCTTGATGTCGACCACGCAGGCGCCCGACGGGGTCGCCGCCATGAGGTCCTCCGAGCGGGAGTAGACGAGCTTCACGGGGCGCTTGGCGGCCCGCGCCAGAATCGCCGTCAGCGCCTGCGTCAGGAAGATTTTGCCCCCGAACCCGCCGCCCAGCTCCATGCCCACGACCCGGATCTTCGTCTCGGGGATGCGCAGCATGTTGCTGAGCTGGTCGCGCACGAAGAACTGCCCCTGCGTGCCCGTGTACAGCGTGAGCTCGTCCGATACCGGGTCGTAGTCGGCGACAGTGACGTGGGGCTCGATGTACCCCTGGTGCATGAAGGCGCTGCGGTAGGTGCGCTCGAGGACGATGTCGGCCTCGGCGAACCCCTGCGCGACGTCGCCGCGGGTGAACCGCACCTGCGAGGCGATGTTGGTGGGCTTGCCGGTCCCCTGTTCCTCCTGCACGTTGAGGGAGACGTGGCCCTGCGCCTCCGAGCGGTCGATGTCCTGCACGGGCTGGCGGGCCAGCGGCGACGACGGGTCCATCGCGGCTACGGGGTCGAGCACGGCGGGCAAGGGCTCGTACTCGACCTCGATCAGGTCGAGCGCTTCCTCGGCGATGGCGGGCGTGGTTGCGACGACGGCGGCGACGGGCTGGCCGTAGAACACGACCTCGTCGTCGGCCAGAAGCACGTAGGCCCGGTTCGAGCGGCGGCGCGCCTCGAACTGCGGCAGGTCCTTCGCCGTCACGACCAGCTCGACGCCGTCGAGCATGCGGGCCTTCGACGTGTCGATGCGCACGATGCGGGCGTGGGCGTGCGGGGCGTGCAGCAGCTTCGCGTGCAGCATGCCCGGAAGCTGGATGTCCGCGGCGTATATCGCCTTCCCGCTGACCTTCTTCGGGCCCTCGATACGCGGGGTCGGCTTCCCGACGACGGCGAGTTCCGCGTGGGTGGGTTCGGCGGTCAGGGTCATGGCGTCACCCCCTGAAGCTGCTCGGCGGCGGCCGCGATGGCCTCGACGATCTTGGTGTATCCGGTGCAGCGGCAGAGATTTCCCGCGATGGCCCGCCGGATCTCTTCCTCGGTCGGGCGCGGGTTCGCGTCGAGCAGAGCCTTTCCCGCGAGGATCATGCCGGGGATGCAGTATCCGCACTGCACGGCGCCGCGGTCGATGAACGCGCGCTGTAGCGGGTGCAGCTCGCCGTCGCGCGCCAAGCCTTCGATGGTCGTGACATCGGCGCCGTCGGCCTCGACAGCGAGCACGAGGCAGGACGTGATGAGCCGCCCGTCGACGATCATGGAACAGGCGCCGCAATCGCCGGTGCCGCACCCCTCTTTTGCCCCCGTGAGGCGGAGCTCGTCGCGCACGGCGTCGAGCAGCGTGACGTTGGGCTCCACGAAGAGCTCGCGCCGCGCGCCGTTGATCGTGAGCGTCACCGGTCGTTTCATGGACGTCTCCCTCAGGCTGCCGCCGCGCTCGCGGCTCGCGCCGCGGCGATGGCGAGGCAGCGTCTGGTCATCACCCGCACCAGTTCGCGCCGGAACTCGGCCGATCCGCGCACGTCCGAGATCGGCCGGCTGGCGTCCCGGGCCAGCTCGGCGGCCCGCTCGAACAGCGCTTCGGACGGACGCTCGCCCCGCAGCAGCGCTTCCGCCTCCGGACATCGGATGGGCGTCGGCGCCACGGCGCCCAGCGCGACGGCGGCCCCCGCGATGGCGCCCGAAGCGTCCAGCTCGACCCGGCACGCGACCCCGACGACGGCGATGTCCATCGCCCGTCGGGGTGTATGGCGCTGGTACACGCTGCCGGTTCGTCCGGCGACGGGCGGCAGCTCGAGCGCGGTGAGAATCTCCCCCGGCTGGAGCGCCGTCGCGCCCGGTCCCAAGAAGAACTCGGCGAGCGGCAGGCGCCGTGCGCCCCCGGCTCCGGCGATCACCGCTACCGCGTCGAAGACGAGCAGCGGCGGCGCCGTGTCGGCCGAAGGCGCGGCGTTGCACACATTGCCGCCGATGGTCCCCAGGTTGCGCGTCTGGACCGAGCCGACGATGCCGGCGCCTTCGGCGAGCGCCTGGTAGCGCGCGCGGACGACCTCGTGCGCGGCGATGTCCGCGAGGAGCGTCCTCGCCCCGATGCGCAGCCCCGAGTCGGTGTCCCCGCTGACGCCTTCGAGGCCGGGGACGCGCCGCAGGCTCACCACCACCGGAGCGCGCCGCCCGCCCTCTTTCATTTGCACGAGGAGGTCCGTCCCGCCTGCGAGGAGCGTGGCGCCTTCGCGCGAGCGCAGGGCCTCGATGGCGGCTTCGAGGCTCTCGGGGACGACGTACTCGAATCGTCTCATGGGGTTCGATCCTAACAGGGACGGGGTGTGCGAACAATCAGGGCGAGAGCGTCGCCGCTTCGACTGCCCGCAGGAGGGCGGCGATGTTGTCCCGCACCGGGGCGTCGTCATTGAAGACGGCGGAGCCCGCCACGAGCACCCGCGCCCCCGCGGCGACGCAGGCGGCGGCGTTGCCCGGCTTGACGCCGCCGTCGATCTCGATGTCAGCCTCGAGGCCGCGGGCGTCGAGCATGCCCCGCACCGCGCGCACCTTGTCGAGCGCCGCGGGAATGAACGATTGACCGCCCCAACCCGGGTTCACCGCCATCACCATGACCTGGTCCGCCTCCGGTAGCAGCTCTTCGATGGCGGAGACGGGCGTGCCCGGATTCAGGCACACGCCGG
The DNA here is from genome assembly GCA_035574215.1 of Dehalococcoidia bacterium. Classification (GTDB taxonomy): domain Bacteria; phylum Chloroflexota; class Dehalococcoidia; order DSTF01; family JACRBR01; genus DATLZC01. Next base: position 3,059 of record DATLZC010000161.1, read on the forward strand.
CGCGCTTGCCCAGAGCGCGAATGGCCTGCAGCGTCCGGTGCGGATGGCGGGTCGCCTCGACGTGGATGTTGAGGATGTCCCCCCCGGCGCGGGCAAACGCTTCGACGTGGCGCTCGGGCTGCTCCACCATCAGATGGATGTCCAGCGGCAGCGACGTCATCCGGCGGATGGCTTCGACGACGAGCTCGCCGAACGTAATGGGCGGTACGAAGTGGCCATCCATCACGTCGAGGTGCAGGTAGCCGGCGCCCGCCGCTTCCGCCTCGCGAAGCTGTTCGCCGAGCCGCAAGAAATCGGCGGTCAGGATCGACGGGGCGATGATCACGTCGCTGCGCATCGCGGGTATCTTAGCGAACGGGAGCGTGTCGCGCCGACCCGCGGGCGCCTACGCTGCGCGATGGCGGGCCGGCCGCACGGTCTCGGCGATGGAGTCGATGGGAGCCGGCTCGCCGAGGTGGAAGCCCTGTCCGTAATCGACGCCGAGCGTCCGCAAGAGGCGCACCGTCTCTTCGTCGGTCACGAATTCGGCGACGGTCGCGCAGCCGAGGCCCTTCGCCACCTCCACGAGCGCCCGCACGACATGCTGGTCGACCTCGTCGCAGGTGAGATGGCGGACGAAGCTGCCGTCGATCTTGACGTAATCGACCGGCAGGTGCTTGAGGTGGCTGAACGAGGCGAAGCCGACCCCGAAGTCGTCCAGAGCGAACTGGCAGCCCAGGCTCTTGAGGGCGCGCATGAACTTCTGCGCCTGCGAGAGGTCGCGGATCGCCGCCGTCTCCGTGATTTCGAGCACGAGGCGCGAGGGGTCGACGCCGGCGGCGTTGAGTTCGCGCCTGATGATGGGCACGAGCTGCTCGTCCGCGAACGCCTTCCCCGAGAGGTTGACGGACAGGCGCGCGCCAGGCGCCTTGTCGTCCAGCGCTGCGAGCAGGCGAATCGCCCGCTGCACCACCTGACGGTCGATCTCGCGGATAAGGCCGAACCGCTCGGCGACGCCGAGGAAGGCCCCGGGCAGTGCGAGGCTGCCGTCGTCGTTCTGGAGGCGCAGTAGCAGCTCGTACTGCTCCGCCTTGCGCGTGGCGAGGTCGACGATCGGCTGCGCGTACAGCACGAGGCGGTCACCCTCCAGGGCCTCGGCGAGGCGGCGGCGCCAGTGGAGCCGCGAGTGGCTCGCGGCCTGCCCTCGGCTGCGCGGCGAATACACCGCGAGCGCGTTCCGGCCGCGCTCCTTCGCTTCGATGAGGGCGAGGTCGGCGTGGGCGAGGAGCTCCGCCGCGGATTGGCCGTGGTCGGGCAGAACGGCCATGCCCGCGCTCGCCGTAGTGCGTACGATGTGGCCCTCCACGAACACCGAATGCTGACGGAGCCGCTCGAGCAGCGTGCGGGCGAACGCCTTCGCCTCTGGCGGCGTCGTGTCCGGCAACAGGACGCCGAACTCGTCGCCGCCCACGCGCGCCACGACGGACAGGGGCCGCGCCTGACTCGACAG
>DATLZC010000162.1:0-7689 GCA_035574215.1 Dehalococcoidia bacterium
CGAGGAGATGACGCTCTTGCCGCTGGCGATGCCGCCGGTGAGCCCGATGGCGACGGTCATCGCCCCTCCGAACAACAACGCCCCGCGACCTCCCGGGGCGACGCTTCATCATAGCCGCGCGCCTTCCGCCCGAACAAGGAAGCGCAGGCGCGCGGCCGCGTCGAGCGGGCGCGCGTCTTCCGTTACCGGCTGAGCCAGCCCCCGTCGGCGAAGCCTTCTTCTCGCGTCGGACACAGCCACGCCGCGGGCGACCGCGAGGCGATCTCGTAGTGCAGGTGCGGCGCCTCGGAGTATCCGCTGTCGCCGGTGTACCCGATCACATCGCCGGCCCTGACCTCCCAGCGGGCGATGGCGTCGAACTGGTCGAACCGGCGGGGCGCGTCGAACGCGGCGGCGTAGTCGAACGCGGGGCCGTAGCCGTCGAGAAACGCGCCCTCCGGAACCGCTTCTAGCGTCTTCGGGAGCGAGAGATGCCCGAAGTTCGCGACGTACCGCTCGTTCTCGAGATGCACGAAGACCCCTTTCCCGCCGCCCGGGCGTCCGCCGAAGGGGTCCAGCGGCGCCCTCGGGCGGTCGGGGTCACCGTAGTACGGCTCGCGGGGGAAGCCGTAGTAGTCGAACGCGTTCGCGACAGTGACGATGAAGAGCGTCGCCTCGCCGTCCATCGTGGCGTACACGGGCGTCCCCTCCGGGACGTACCAGTCGACGGCGGGCTTCCCCTCGTATTCGACGTGCGTCCGGCAGTTCCATCCGCCGGCGTTGGCGGTCACGGGGTCGTCCGACACCTGGTCGCGTTCGGAGTACTCGGCCACCGTCGGGCCCTCCGCGACGGCGACCTCGCGGCTTCCCTTCTTGCCGATCACGTAATTCACACGAAGGCCGGCCGGAAGCGGGAAGCCCGTCGGAGCGAGCTTCGCGCGGCCGGGCGTCGGCGCCGGGGACGGCGTCGGAAGCGGCGTGGGCGTGGCGCTCGGAGTCAGAGTGGGGGTCGCGGTCACCGCGACGGAGGGGGTCGCCGTCGGGGCGCGGTCCTCGCCTTCACTGCCGCAGCCCGCGGCGAGCGCGAGAACCGCGAGGCACGCGCCCGCGGCCCACGGCGCGAGCGTCCCCGGCCCGGCCGCGCGCTTCCCGATGCTCTCCACAGCTCACCCCTCCCCGCGCGATGGTAGCGGGGCGGAGACGCCGCGGCTACGGCCGGGAACGGGCGAGGTGGAGACGCACCTGGCGGCAGAGCGCCGCGACCCCGCGCCGAGGGACCTGGACCAGCTTGCCACGGGCGAGCGCGGATTCCGTGAACAGGTTCGAGACCCTGTGGGCGAGCTCCGTGGGGCCCCAGACCACGACCAGGTCGGCCCAGGCGATGTGCCGGTCGGCGTCGCGACGGCGGACACCGCCGGAGCCCTCGATCATCCGGAGCTCGGCGGCGCCGGCCAGTTGCCGCTTCAGGTCCTGCCGCGTGCCCGGCGAGCCACCGACGATCAGCAGGCGGCGCTTGCCCGCGGCGCGGAGCGCTTCCGCCAGGCGCGCCGCCTCCCGTCGGTTGGCCGAACCGCCGCACTCGCTGCACTGCTCCGGCGCGACGGCGACGCGCTCGCGTCCGTTGCCGTTCGGCGCCTCCTGCAGGCACTCGGCGCACAGGAAGAGGAACCGTTGCTCGAGGGCCTCTCGAAGGCGGTCGCGCTTCTCGACGGCCATGCGGCGGCGGCCCGGCCGCGTGAGGCGGGCCTCCTCGAGGACCGCGCGAGCCGTCCGCCGCGCTTCCGCGGACACGAAGCCGAGCCGGCCCAGCTCCTCGTCGATGTCGAAGTCGGCGCTCATCCGTTGTCTCGACCACGCGGGGTTCACGCGAAAACGCGCACGCCGCCCCGGCCGTGACACGGGCACAGACACACGGTCCAGGGCACGAACCGAACCGCGAGGCCGGGCGTTCGTCCCTTCGCGCATCCGCACGCGCCGTACGGATGCGGCGGACGCGGCGCCGTCTCGACATCGACGTGCCACCCGAGTTCGCGCACCCGATCGCGGGCCGTGGCTGACGGGGGAAAGGGCTCTCGAAGGAACATCGCCATGCGCCTCGCCTCACGTGCTACGGTACTCCTCCGCCGCGACGGATTCTGTCGCCCTGCGCGCGTCCCGCGTGGCGGCGGTGGCGGCAGCGCGCGACGGCGGGTATGCTGCAATCCCTCCGCACCTGCCCGCGCGGCGGAAAGGCCGAGCACGGCGACCATGAACCCGACACCCGAAGGCGAAGCGAACGCGGCGTCTCCCGCGGTGGCCCCGGCCGCGACAGCGCCTCGCGAGCCCGGCGTCGCCGTCGACCTCACGGGCAGACGGCTCACGAGAACCATCGTCGCCCTCTCCTGGCCCGTCATGGTCGAGCGCATCTCGATCTCGGTGCTGTCCGCGGTCGACGCGGTGCTGGTGGGCCGGTACGTGGGCGCCGACGGCATCGCCGCGGTAGGCATGGGCGGCCTGCTGTTCTGGATGGCGCTGGCCGGCGCCCTCGCGGTCGACGTCGGCGCGACGGCGATCGTCGCCCGGGACGCCGGCGCGCGCGACGTCGCGCGGCTGCAGGCGAGCCTCCACGCCGCCCTCCTCATGGGGCTCGCCATCGGCCTCGGAGGGACGGCGCTGATGTGGGCCGCGGGCCCGCAGCTCCTGCGTCTGCTAGGCGCCGAAGGCGACGTCGCCCGCTTCGGCGACCACTACGTGCGCGTGGCCTCCCTCGGCTTTCCCTTCATGATGACCATGTACGCCGGGAACGGCGCCCTGCGGGGCGTCGGCAACACGTTCACCCCCATGGTCATCCTGCTGGTGGTGAACGGCACAAACGCGCTCGTCGCCTTCCTGCTCATCAGCGGGGTCGCGGGCGTGCGGCTCGAGACCGTGGCCGCCGGCGCGGGCTTCGCCGCCGGCGGAGCCGTCGGAGGGGCGCTCGCCCTCCTCTATCTCCTGTCGGGCCGGGCCGGGCTCACCCTGGACCCGCGAACGCTCCTGCGGACCGGCCGGGCGCCCTTCCGGCGCATTCTCTCCATCGGCCTGCCCGTGGGGCTGGAGGAGTTCCAGTTCATGCTCGCGTTTCTCGCGTACTCGCGCATCATCTTCGGCCTCGGAGAGACGGCGCAGGCGGCGCACGCCGTGGGCCTGCGCGGGCTCGAAGTGGCCATCGTGCCCGGCTTCGCCCTCGGGACTGCGTCCACCGCCATCGTGGGACAGTATCTGGGCGCCCGCCGCCCGGACCTCGCGGAGCGGGCCGCCACCCAGGTCCGGAACTACGCCCTGGGCGCGATGCTGTGCATGGCCGCGATCCTCGCGCTCTTCGCGCCGCAGATCGTGCAGCTCTTCGTGCGAGAGGACGATGTCGTCCGCACGGGCGGACGGCTCCTGCGCGTGTTCGCGCTGGCGCTGCCGGGGATGGCGCTGCACGCCTCCCTGTCGGGACCCCTGCGCGCGGGCGGCGACGCCCGGTTCGTGCTCGGGACGTTCACGGTCACGGCGTGGCTGGTCCGAATTCCCGTCGCGGCGCTGTGCGCGCTCGGGCTGGGCTGGGGCGCGCCGGGCGCGTGGGTGGGCGCCGCCGCCGAGAACACTGCGCGGGGCGCGGTCATCTGGCTCCGGTTCCGCTCGGGCGTCTGGAAGACGCGCGAGGTCTGAGGGGCGGCCTCCGGCGCCGCGTTCCGCGTCGACGCTCCCCGATGCGGTCCTTGTGCCGAACGGAACGGCGATCCTATAATCGCGCTACCTGACTGCTGGCAGGTGGGACCCGCCGCCACGCGGGTCTTTTCGTCAGAGAAAGGAACGGTCCGATGGGCACCCCTTACGCCTACTTCGAGGGCAAATTCATGCCGTTGGAAGAGGCCAAGATCGGGGTCATGACCCACGCGTTCCTCTACGGCACCGCCTGCTTCGAGGGCATCCGCGGCAACTGGAGCGAACAGGACGGCGTCATCTACCTCTTTCGCGCCGCCGACCATTACCGTCGCCTCGCCCAGTCCTGCCGCATCCTGCGCATCGGCCTCAGCTTGAGCGTCGACGAGCTCGTGGACATCACCAAACGCGTGGTGGAGCTGGCGGGCTTCCGCGAGGACGTCTACCTCCGCCCCATCGCCTACAAGAGCGCCCAGGCCATCGGGCCCCGGATGCACAACGTCGAGGACGACTTCCTCTGCTTCGTGACGCCCTTCGGACCGTACCTCGACCTGAACAAGGGCATCCGCTGCATGACGTCGTCCTGGCGGCGGGTGGACGACACCAGCATCCCCGCCCGCGCCAAGGTCAACGGCCTCTACGTCAACTCCGCCCTCGCCAAGACCGAGGCGGAGGAGAACGGGTTCGACGAGGCCATCATGCTCAATCAGGACGGCCACGTCTCCGAAGGCAGCGGCGAGAACATCTGCATCGTGCGCAACGGCGTCATCATCACACCGTCGCGCTCGGACAACATCCTCGAGGGCATCACCCTCGATTCCGTGCTCACCATCGCCCGCGAAGACATGGGGTTGAAGGTCGTCGAGCGGACCATCGACCGCACGGAGCTGTACGTCGCCGACGAGTGCTTCATGACGGGCACGGCCGCCCACGTCTCGCCCGTGGTCGAGATCGACCGGCGTCCGGTCGGCGACGGCCGGGTGGGGCCCATCACGGCGGAGCTGCAGCGACGGTACTTCGACGCGCTGCTGGGGCGAAACCGCAAGTACGCCCACTGGCTCACGCCCGTCACGCCGGCCGCCGCGCCCGCAGGCGCCAGCATGTCAGCGGGCCAGGCCGGCGCGAAACCGTAAGTCCAGAGGTCCAGCCATGGAGTTCCGACCCAACCGCACCCTCGGCATGCTTACCGGCGGCGCCGCCGCCGCGATCGCGCTCGTCCTCGCCGTGGCGCTCGTCGTGCGGGGCCTCACGCTGCCGGTCTCCGGCGGCGTGGTCGCGCTCTACGCCGCAGCCGCCCTCATGGCCGCCATCGGCCTCGCCTTCGCCTACTGGACCTACTGCTGCGCCACCCTGGCGTACGTCATCGACCGCAACGGCGTCGTCATCCGTTGGGGCGACGTCCGCCAGCTCGTGCCCATGGGGAAGATCGAGCGCATCGTGCCGGGCCGCGAAGCGCCACCGCCGCGGCTGCGGGGCCTGTCCTGGTTCGGCCACCACGCCGCCAGGGGCGAGGTCGACGGCCTGGGCCCCGTCATCTGCTATTCCACCCATGCGTCGCCAGACGACCTGCTGTACATCGTGACGCCCGACGCCACGTACGGCCTGAGCGTCCACGACGACGTCGCCTTCGCCGACGCCCTGCAGACGCAGCAGCGTCTCGGGTCGCTCATCGCCATCCCCCAGGGGGTGCAGCGGTCGGCGCTGGCCGCGCAGGCGTTCTGGCTGGACCGCGTGGCCCAGACCATGGCGCTGGCCGCGGTCGCCGGCTTCTTCCTGATGGCGTTCTACGTGTTCCGCGAGTACCCCGGCCTTCCCCACAGCCTCGAGCTGCCCTTCCCCGCCCTCAGCGGCGTCATCCGCGTCGGCTCGAAGGACGAGCTGCTCGGCTTGCCCCTCGCGGGCGCAGGGCTCCTGTTGATGAACCTCGTGCTCGGGTTCATCCTGCATTCCTGGGAGCGGATGGTCGGATATCTGCTGTTCGGGGCCGCGCTCGTGGCTCAGGGCGTCCTGCTCGCGGGCGCCATCATCACCGTGCGCTGAGCGCTGTCGCGCGCCAGCGCCGCCGTGTAGGCTGACTCCGTGACACTGACGTACGACATCCTCGTGGCGGGCGCAGGGCCCGCTGGAAGCGGCGTCGCCCGGAGGCTGGCGCAGGCGGGCGCTCGCGTGGCGCTGCTCGACCGGGCCACGTTTCCCCGCGACAAGCCCTGCGGGGGCGGCGTCACGGTGCGGGCGGCCGCGCTCGCCGGCGACGTCGACCTCGCGCCCGTCGTCGAGCGCGTCGTCTACGGCGCGCGCGTCACCACCCGCCTCCGCCGTCCCTTCGAGCGGCGGAGCCCCGAGCCCCTCACCTACATGACCCAGCGCCGCCGCCTCGACCACCACCTGCTCCAGCGTGCGGCCGAGGCAGGCGCCGACGTCCGCGAAGGCGTCACGGTGCGCGACGGCGAGGTCACCGAACGCGGCGTCACGCTCCGCGCGAACGGCGACGTGTACACCGGCGCCGTGCTCGTGGCCGCCGACGGCGCCAACGGCGTCGCCGCGCGCATCGCCGGACTCGACCCCGTGGGGCAGTACGCCGTCGCCCTCGAAGGTAACCTCCCGGCGGACGACGCGCTCCTCGAACAGTGGCGGGACACCATCGCCCTGGATCTGGGAGGGACGCCGGGAGGCTACGGGTGGATCTTCCCGAAGGGAGACCACCTCAACGTCGGCGTCGGCGGCTGGCGCTGGATCGCGGCGACACTGCGCGACCGCCTCGAGGCGCTGTGCGCCGCCTACGGCCTCGACCCGGCGGCGCTGCGAGATCTTCGCGGACACCGGCTTCCCATGCGGCGGGACGGCGCGCCGCTCGTCCGGGGACGCGCCCTCGCCGTAGGCGATGCCGCGGGGCTCATCGACCCCCTCTCGGGCGAAGGCATCCAGCACGCGTTCGAGAGCGCCGCGCTGGCCGCCGACGCCATCGAGCGCTTCCTGCGGGGCGAGACGGCGGACCTCGCGTCCTACGACGCCGCCGTGGAGGCGCAGATCATGCCGGATCTTCGGACGTCTCGAAAGCTGATGGCCGTCTTCCACCGCATCCCCGACGCGTGCGTCGCCGTCATGCGCCGGAGCGACCGCTTCTGGGGAGCCCTGTGCCGCATCGTGCGGGGCGAGCAGACGTACGCCGGCTTTCGGGAAGCCCTGGGACCCCTGCGGCTCGCGCTCGACCTCTGGGGCGAATGGGGCGCCCGCCGCGACCAGCGCCGCGGCTGAGGCCGGAGCGGCCTTCGCGCGTTCAGGGCGCCGGTGGCTCCTGCGTCCCGCCAGAATCCTGCTGGTCCACCGGTAGGCTCACCCGGTACTCGCCGATGCGCCGGAAGCCGATGCCGTGCCAGAACGGACCGCTCGTCGAGCTGTACTCCTCGACCTGTGTGTCCACGCGCGGATACCCGCGCTCGCGGGCGAAGTCGATGACCCACTGCACCATCGCCCTCGCGACGCCCCGGCGCCGGTACGTCGGCTCGACATAGATGTCGTCGATCACCGGCACGACGCTTCCCGCGCCCGTGCTCACCTTGAGGAGCAGCGTCAGCACGCCCGCAGGCGTCCCGTCGTCATCCTCCGCCAGCAGGACGAAGCCGTACTCGGGACGCTCGAGCAGCAGATCGAACGCCGCGGCCGCCGCATTCCACCCCGGACCCCGGTCGGGCCGGGCGAACCACTCGCGCGGCACCTCCTCCAGGGAGTGAAAACGGGTCAACAGCCCGGCCACCGTCTCGCGGTCCCCCGCCTCCGCCCGACGAATTCGCATGACACCCCTCCCGCCCGAGATCGCCCCAGTGTGCCACGCGGGCGGGCCCGAACGGAAAGGGCGCGAGACCCGATGGCCCGGTAGAATGAAGCGTCCGGAGTCCAGGAGAGCGCATCATGGCCAACATCGTCGGCAAGCGATACGTGTGCACCGTGTGCGGCTCGGAGTTCATCGTCACCAAGGGGGGTGACGGCCAGCTCGCCTGCCACGGCAAGCCGCTCGAGATGAAGGGCTGAGGCGTGACGTCG
>DATLZC010000163.1:0-11135 GCA_035574215.1 Dehalococcoidia bacterium
GGCGCGCGGCTGTTCAACGACTACACGTGGGGCGGGTATCTCATCGCGAAGGGATACCCCGACGTACGCGTCTTCATCGACGGCCGGACCGACTTCTACCGCGGCCCGTTCATCGACGAGTACGTGCGGGTGACGCGCACGGACCCGGGCTGGGAGGACATCCTGCGCCGGTGGGACATCGAAGTCGTGCTGGTGCGCGACTCCTCGCGGCTGGCCCGCGCGCTGCGCGTCACGTCCGGGTGGGACGAGGTCATCATCGACGGGCCCGCAGCGGTTTTCGTTCGCCCGTGACGGTCGCGCGCGGCTTGACCGTGCCCCGGCATCGCCGATAATGGCCGCGTAGCCCTCGCGGCGAGCGCGGAGCCGTGACACGCATGCCCTTCGAACAGATCCTCTACGAAAAGGACGCCGGCGTCGCCGTCATCACCCTGAACCGCCCCGAGCGGATGAACGCCTTCACCGACGTGATGATCCGCGAGTGGGCGCAGGCCCTCGACGACGCCCGCCGCGACCCCGAGGTGCGGGCCGTGGTGCTGACGGGCGCGGGCCGCGGGTTCTGCGCGGGAGCTGATTTGCGCGGTGGTTCGGGCGTGGGCGAACTCGCCCGCTCCGAGGGTCCGGTCTCCGCGGCCGACCGGCGGAACTGGCTCCGCGAAGGGGTGCACGCCGTTCCCCGGGCGGTCCAGCTCCTCGACAAGCCCTACATCGCGGCGGTGAACGGCCCGGCCGTGGGCGCCGGGATGGACATGGCGAGCATGTGCGACATCCGCTTCGCGTCGGAGGCGGCGCGCTTCGCGATGTCCTACGTAAAGGTGGGGCTCATTCCCGGAGACGGCGGCTGCTACCTGCTGCCCCGCATCGTCGGCGTTGCCAAAGCGCTCGAGCTCATCTGGACGGGCGACTTCATGGACGCCCATCAGGCGCTGGCCTGCGGCTACGTGAGCCGCGTGTACCCGCCCGACGAGCTTCTGCCGGCGACCCTCGAGTTCGCCCGGCGGCTGGCGGAAGGCCCCGCGGTCGCCATCCAGCTCGCGAAGCGACTGGTCTACCGCGGCCTGGACTCCACCTTCGCGGAGGCGCTCGAGGCCGCGGGCCACGCGATGGCCATCGTCCAGACCACCGAGGACGCTCGCGAAGGGCCGCGCGCGTTCGTCGAGAATCGCCCGCCGCGGTTCCAGGGACGCTAGGGCTCCCGCGAGAGGACGGAGGCGGCCGTGGACTTTCGCTTCACACCGGAGCAAGAGGCGTTCCGGGCCGAGCTGCGCGCGTTCCTGCGCGCCGAGCTCCCGCCTGACTGGGGCGCAGACAACCGGAACGACCGCGAGGAGGCGGACGAAGCCGCCTCCGAGGTGGCGCGGCGCTTCACTCGCAAGCTCGTCGAACGGGGCTGGCTGACGATGGCCTGGCCCGTCGAGTACGGCGGGCTCGGCGCCGACCCCATGCGGCAGCTCATCTACAACGAAGAGATGTCGTACCACCGGGCGCCGGGCGCGGGCAGCCTCGGCGTCCAGATGGTCGGCCCCACGCTCATGCTCCACGGCACCGAGGAGCAGAAGCGGCGGTTCCTTCCGCCTATCGCCCGCAACGAGGAGACGTGGTGCCAGGGTTTCTCGGAGCCGGGCGCGGGCTCCGACCTCGCCTCGCTGCAAACTCGCGCCGTCGCCGACGGCGACGACTTCATCGTGAACGGGCAGAAGATCTGGACCTCGAACGCCCACCGCGCCGACTGGTGCATCCTGCTCGCCCGGACCGACCCCGACGCGCCCAAGCACAAGGGCATCAGCTACTTCTTGATGGACATGAAGTCGCCCGGCATCACCGTCCGCCCGCTGGTGAACATGCTGAACGCGGCGAACTTCAGCGAGCTCTTCCTCGACAACGTCCGTATTCCCCGCCGCAACCTGGTCGGAGAGCTCAACCGCGGCTGGTACGTGGCCACGACCACCCTCGACTTCGAGCGCAGCGGCATCCATCGCATCATGTTCGCGTACCGGCTGTACGAGGACCTGGTGCGCTTCGCGCGCGAGGCCACGCGGGAAGCAGGGCCGCTCATCGCCGACCCCCAGGTGCGCCATCGCCTCGCCGAACTGAAGATCGAGTTCGAGGTCGGCCGGCTGCTCGCGTATCGGGTGGCCTGGCTGCAGAGCCAGGGTCTCGTACCCAACGCCGAAGCGTCCATCTCCAAGCTGTACGGGACGGAGCTGCAGCAGCGCTTTTCGCAGTCGGCGATGAACGTGCTCGGCCTGGCGGGGATGCTCTCGCGGGGATCGCCCTGGGCGCCCCTCCGCGGCGCCATCGAGCGGTACTACCTCGCGGCCGTCTCCTATACCATCGCCGCGGGCACGTCGGAGGTGCAGCGCAACATCATCGCCATGCGCGGGCTGGGGTTGCCCCGCGCATGAGCCTCGCCCGCCTCCTTCGCGACCTCGCCAACCTCCATATCGGCCGCTTCGGCGTGCACCGGTGGAAGCGCTGGCGGCAGCGTGTGTGGTGCGACTACTGCGGGCGCGAAGCCTGACGTCTACGGGGTCACGCCGGCGGCGCGCAGATGCTCGGCGGCGCGGGCGCCGCTTTCGTCGTCCCCGAACGCCTCGGCGATGAGCCGCGCCGTCTCGTCCGGGTCCAGCAACTGGATCGACGCCTGACACCAAGAGCAGGAGACGGCGGCGTCGCCGAGCGAACGCGTCACGAGCCGGTCGTCCATCCGTTTCAGCAGCGCCAGCACGCCCGCCGACTGCCGCAGGCTCAGGTCCGTGGTCACAGCGCCACGGTAGGCGGACCAGATGCGGGGCAGGCGCCACAGCGTGGCCGGCGACGCCGCCTTCTCGATGAGCGCCCGCGCCACCATCTGTTGCCGCTCGATGCGACGGAAGTCCGTCGTGCCCTCCCGGATGCGCCCGAACGCGACGGCCTGATAGCCGTCCAGATGGAGCTTGCCCACCGGGAAGTACTGCGGCACGACGTTCACGTCGTCCGCGGAGTAATCGTCCTGACCGAACGCCTCGTCGTTCTCGACGGTGACGCCGCCGAAGGCGTCGATGACGTCGGCCGCGCCGAAGACGTCGAAGATGAGGTAGTGGTCGACGTGGATGCCCAGGTTCTCCTCGATGGCCCGCGCGAGCGCACGCGGGCCCGCGGACGTGTCATCGGGGTCCCAGTTGTAGACGAACGCCGTGTTCACCCGGTCCTCGATCACCGAACCGTCGTCCAGCGTGATGCGCATCAGCGAATCGCGGGGCACGCTCAAGATGCCCGCGCGGTCCTTGTCGGGGTCGATGCGGACGAGGAGGATGGTGTCGGTGCGGGAGGGGCCTGTCTGCGTGGGCCGGCGGTCGAGCCCGACGACGAGCACGGTGAACGGCTCGTCGGGAAGCCCGAAGAGCCACGTCGCCGGGAACGGCAGCGGCGCCGTGAGCGCCACTGACGTGAACGGCACGGGCACAGGCTGCACGAACGTGACGAGCGCGAGCGCGACGTACGCGACGGCGGCGATGAGCGCGTTGCGAATCCAGTGACGGCGCCGCTTCGGCGCTTCGGGCGCGGGTTCGGGAACGTCGAGCTCCGGCAGAGGTAACGCCGGCTCCATCCTCGGGCGTTGGGGGTCGGACGCGGCGGGGCGGACGTCGGGCATCGCGATCGCGCGTCTCTAGAGAATCCTGCTCAGGAACGACCGTGTGCGCTCGTGCCGCGGGGACCGGAAGAAGACGTCGGGCGGCCCCTCCTCGATGATGACGCCTCCGTCCATCATCATCACGCGGTCGGCCACTTCGCGGGCGAAGCCCATCTCGTGCGTGACGACGATCATCGTCATGCCGTCGCGGGCGAGGGCCTTCATGACCTCGAGCACCTCCCCCACGAGCTCGGGGTCGAGCGCCGACGTCGCCTCGTCGAACAGCATCACCTTCGGCTCCATGGCGAGCGCCCGGGCGATGGCGACGCGCTGCTGCTGGCCGCCGGAGAGCTGAGCCGGATACGCGTTCAGCTTGTCGCCGAGCCCGACCTTCTCGAGGAGCGCCTTGCCCCGCTCCACCGCCTCGTCCTTCGGCACCTTCTTCACGTGCACCGGCGCCTCGATGACGTTGCCCAGCGCCGTGAGATGGGGAAAGAGGTTGAAGCGCTGGAAGACCATCCCGATGGCGGCGCGCTTCCGGGCGACGACGGGCTCGCGGTCGGGGACGAGACGCCCGTTGCGTTCGTGGTAGCCCATGAGCTCACCGTCGACGTAGATGCGCCCCTGCTGAATCTCTTCGAGGTGGTTGATGCAGCGCAGGAGGGTGCTCTTGCCGGAGCCGCTGGGCCCGATGATGACCACCACTTCGCCTTTCGCGACGTCGAACGTGACCCCGCGCAGCACTTCGAGCCTGCCGAAGCGCTTGTGGACGTGTTCCACGCGGACCATCGGGCCGCCGTTCATCGCGCCTGCGGAAGACGGATGTTTTCGCCCAGCGCGCGCAAGGCCCGCCCGAAGAGCCCCTCCTCGCGCGCGGCCTCGGGGTTGAGCCACGCTTCCAGCCGCGCCTGCGCCAGGCTGAACACCGTCGTCATCGCAAGGTACCAGATCGACGCCACGACCAGCAGTTCCTGCGTGCGGAAGTTCCGGGCGTAGACGGCGCGGGACGCTCCCAGCAGCTCCTGCAGCGCGATGACCGACGCCAGCGACGAGTTCTTCAGCATGGCGATGAACTCGTTCCCCGTCGGCGGAATGACGACACGCACTGCCTGGGGCAGCACGATGCGCCGCATCGCCATCAGGTTCGTCATGCCCAGCGACTTGGCGGCGTCGAGCTGGCCCGACTCGACCGATTGGATGCCCGCGCGGATGATCTCGGCCATGTACGCGCCCTCGTTGATGCTGAGGCCCAGAAGCGCCGCTTGGAACGGCGTCAGCACCGCCCAGTCGTACGTCACGAGCCGGGGCAGCGCCGTAAACCAGAAGATGAGCTGCACGAGCAGCGGCGTCCCGCGGAAGAACCAGATGTAAAAGTTGGCGATGGCGTTCAACGTCACGCTACGGGTCGTTTTCATGACCGCTGCCACCAGCCCGAGACCGATGCCGATGGCCTGACTCAGCACCGAAAGCTGAATCGTGATCCACACGCCCCGCAAGATGACCTCCGCGAAGAGATAGTCCCCGACGACGCCCACGTCGAAGTCGAACCGGTTCTGCAAGAGCCAGCCATCCACCGGCGTCCCTCCTTCTCTCGATGTCCCCGAACGCGACGAGGCCCGCGGAACCTCCGCGGGCCTCGACCATGCGCACGCCGGCGACGCTCCGGCTAGTCCAGCATCGCCGACTCCATATTCCACGTCTCGAAGATTCGCCGGTACGTGCCGTCGGCCTTGAGCTGCTCGAGCGCCTGTTCGAGGGCCGCCTTGAGCGCCGTGCTCTCCTTCCGCAGGCCGATGCCGTACGGCGCCGGGTCGATCTGCGTGTCCAGCACTTCGAGCGTATCGGGGTTCTCCTGCGCGGCGACGAACGCGACCGGGAAGTCGTTGAGCACGGCCACGGCTCGCCCGGCCTTCACCTGGTCCACCGCCTCCGGGTCCGTGCCGAACCGCAAGATCTCGATCCCCTGCTGGCCGGCGTTCCGGCAGGCCTGGTCCTGCGCCACCAGGATGTCGACCTGGATGGTCCCCTCCTGCACCGCCACCGTCCGGCCGCACAGGTCCTCGACGGTTTCGATGCCCTCAGGGTTCCCTTTCGCGACGACGATGCCCACGCCCACGTTGGCGTACTCGACGAAGTCGATCTGCTGCTTCCGCTCGTCGGTGACCGTCATGGCGGACATGATGACATCGAACCGGTTCCCCAGAAGCGACGGGATGATGGCGTCGAATCCGGTGTTGTGGAACTCGACGTCGACGCCCAGGACGTCGGCGAGCGCCGTGGCGAGGTCGATGTCCAGACCCTTCGGGGTGTCGCCTTCGTAGAACTCGATGGGGGCGTAGGCGATATCGGAGCCGACATCGAGCGTCCGGTCCTCGAGCTCGGGGATGCCGCTGATGTCGATCCCGCCGGCGGGCGTCTCGCCGGCAGGCGCGGTGGCCGGCGCCGTGGGGGTCCCCCCGGGCGCCTCCTCCTCTTCGCCGCCGCAGGCCGCGAGCGCCAGGCCTGCCAGCGCCACCGCGCCGACGACGAACGCCGCCAGCCGCCTGTTCGGGATGAGCACGTGTTCCCTCCTTCCGTGAGCGCCGCCCGAGGCGGCGTCTTCCCGCATGCCGTATCTTACGCCGCCCGCCGTACGGGCGACACCGGCCTCACAACAGCGCGTCGCACTCGCTCGCCAACGCCAGGTCCTTCTCCGTCACGCCTCCTTCGTCGTGCGTCGAGAGGGTGAGCCGCACACGGTTGTACTGGATGAGGATGTCGGGATGGTGATTGCGGGCCTCCGCCACGTGGGCCACCTCGTTGACGAACGCGATGGCCTCCTTGAAATCCTTGAAGCGATAGGTCTTGGCGATTTCCCGCTCGCCCCGCTCCCATCCCTGGAGCTTGCGCAGCTCGCGCTGCAACGTTTCGGGATCGACGAGCGCCACCACGCACCTCCTTTCGCCGGAACGCCGCCGTGCGCGCCTATTGTGGTGCCGCGCGGGTCGCCTGACAAGCGGCGGCCCGAAACGGGCGCCCGTGCTAGAATGCCCCGCCGGAGGCTCCATGAATGACCGGGCTTCGCCCACGAAGCAGGAGCGGGCGCGACGCTTCTTCGAGTGGGCGCACGGGTTCGCCGCGATGCGCATGGCCTTCTTCGGCCTGCGCCTCGGGCTCTTCGAAGCGCTGCGCTCCGCCCCCGAAGGCCTGACCGCACCCGAGCTGTCCGCCGCCCTCGGCCTCGACCCGACCTACGTCGCCGCCTGGGCGAAGGCCGCCTACGCGTGCGAGCTGCTCTCGTACGACCCCGCCACCGAGCGCTTCCGCCTCGCCCCCGACATGGAGGACCTCCTCCTGAACGACGCCGACCCCCTGTACATGGCGGGCATCCCCCTGAGCCTCGCCATCGAGTCCCGACAGGTCGACCGGCTCCTCGAGAACTTTCGGACCGGCGGCGGCATCCCGTTCGGAGAGTACGGCCCCGACCTGGTCGAGAGCCTCGAAGCGCTGAGCAAGGCCGCGTACGAGGTCTACCTTCCGAACGTCCTCCTGCCGTCGGTGCCCGGCCTTCGGGAGCGGCTGTCGACCGGGGGCAAGATCCTGGAGCTGGGATGCGGCGCCGGCGTCGGGCTCTTGAGCCTCGCTCGCGCCTTCCCCCACTGCACCGTCACCGGGGTCGACCCCGACGAACTGAGCATCGCCCGCGCCCGTGAGCGCATCCAGCAGGCGGGCCTGGCCGACCGGGTCGCCGCCGAGGTCATGCGCTCCGAGGACCTGAACGTGGAGAACGTCTTCGACTTCGTGTACGTCCAGACGGCGCTCCACGAGATGGACGACGTCGCGGCGGCGCTCGTCAACACGCGCCGGGCCCTGGTCGACGGCGGCGTGCTGCTCATCACCGAGGTGCGGGGCGCAGAACGCGTGGAGGACGCCACCGGTCCGTACCAGGCCGTCCTGGCGCACATGGACCTCTTCTACGAGATCCCGCAGTCGCTCGCGAAGGGCGGGCTCGGGGTGGGCTTCCTCAACAAGCGGCAGGTGGAGTCGCTGGCGCTGAGCGCGGGGTTCGCCGAGGTCCGCGAGCTGGATCTTCCGGTGCCCGTGTACGCCGCGTTCTACGCCGTCAAGTAGCCATCGGGGCGCTTGCGCCCCCGCCCCAGAGACCGTAGACTCCTGAACAGCCAGAGACAGCGGGTGGTCCGCAGCGCGCGTGACGTAAAGCCCGCCGAGGCCGGACAAGCGACATCGAACGAAGCCGCGGGCCCGGAAGCCCCGAGCCTGCGTCACGCTTGCGCGCGCCCTGACCTCTGGCAGGGCGCATTTCGTTGCCCGAAACGGAAGGAGCGACGATGCCGACCGAGAAGAAGATTCGCACGGTCGCCGAGCTGCAGGAGCTGGTGGCGCAGGCGCAAATGGCCGTCAGCGCGGCGTACACGGGGCTCACCGTGGCCGAGATGAACCAGCTCCGCAGGGCGCTGCGTTCCGCGGGCCTCGAGGCGCACGTCGTCAAGAACCGGCTCTTCGAAATCGCAGCGAACGCCGCCGGGCGCCCCGAGGCGGCTGCACTGGCCGAGGGGCCGACGATGATCGTCTTCGCACGCGGCGACGTCGTCGCCGGGGCAAAGGCGATCGTGGAATACGTGCGCGCGAACCGCAACGCCTTCCAGCCCCGAAAAGCGTACCTTTCGGGCCAAGTGCTGGACGCCGCGGCGCTACAGGAGCTCGCCGAGCTGCCCCCGCGCGAGGTCATGCTCGCCCAACTGGCGGGCGCCATCGCCTCGCCGGTGGCGCGCCTCAAGGGGCTGTTCGACCGCATTCTGACCAACCCGGCAGGCAACCTGCTCAACGGCCTGCTGCGTGAGACCGCCGGCCTGCTCGAAGCCAGAGCCAAGCAGCTCGAGGCCGGCGCGTAGACGACTCGCCCGACCGGGCTATCGAAGGAGGAATATCATGGCGAGCAAGGTCGACCAGGCGTTCGAGATCATCAAGGAGATGACGATCCTCGAACTGCGGGACCTCAACAAGCGGATCGAAGAGGAGTTCGGCATCACCGCCGCCGCGCCCGTCGCGGTCGCGGCCGCTCCCGTGGCCGCCGCTGCGGCCCCCGGCGCTGCGCCGGCAGCCGGCGCCGCCGCGCCAGAGGAGGAGAAGACCGAGTTCACGGTCGTGCTCAAGGATGTCGGCCCCAACAAGATCCAGGTGATTAAGGCCATCCGCGAGGTGACCACGCTCGGCCTGAAGGAGGCGAAGGACTTCGTCGAGTCCGCCCCCGTGAACGTCAAGGAGGGCGTGACGAAGGAAGAGGCCGAGAAGGTCAAGAAGCTCCTCGAGGAGGCGGGCGCCACCGTCGAGATCCAATAGGTTCGCCCATCGCGCGATCGTCGGCGGGCGAGCCGCGAGCTCGCACCGGGCGATCGCGGCCGGGAGGCGCCTTCGCGCCGCTCGGACTCGGCGTCACCCGACGGATAGCCTGCGTCCGGCACCCTCTGCTCGGGCCGCGGACCGAAGGAGCGTCCCCCGCCGGTGTGGTGGGCGGAGCCTGTCCGGCGCCGCGCTTCCGGCGGCCCCGCGGGAACGGGTATAGTAGCGTCCGATGCAGTGCTACGCCTGCGACCACGACGCCACCCGCCAGTGCAGGCGCTGCTCCCGTCTGTACTGCGAAGACCACGGCGCCGACGTCTGTAACGAGTGCCTCGCGCCGGCGAGCGGCCTGCCGACGCTGGTCGCCTACCGCGGTTCGCTGCTCGCGCTCCTCGCCGGCGTCGCGATCGGCGTCTGGCTGCTCGTCCGCCCGCCGGGCGACGGCGAGTCCACCACCACGCTGGCGCCGTCTCCCGTGGCGGAGACGACCGTGACGCGCACCACGGCGCCGTCCCCCACGCCCGGAACCCGCACGCCGCTCGCGCGCACGCCGACGGCAGCGGCGACGCCTTCGCCCGCCGTCACGCCGCCACCGACGCCGCCGCCAGCGCGCGAGTACGTGGTGCAGGAGGGCGATAGCCTCGTGGGCATCGCCGAGCAGTTCGCGCCCCCCGGCGTCAGCCCCATCGACTACGCCCGGCGCATCGCCGAGCTCAACGGCATCGACTTCAACAACCCCGTGATCAACCCGGGCGACGTCCTGCGCTTGCCGGACTAGGGGGTGCCGTCGGGATGGACTCCGCGCGCGCGAGCGTCGGCCGTGCCGCGCTGTTCTTCACGGCGCTGTTTCTCGCCGCCGCGGCCCTGGAAGGCTATCTGGCAGCGTCGTTCGCGGACGACCCCTCGGGCGGCGCTGTGCCCGGGCTCGTCATCGTCGGTCTCATCGCGCTGCTGCTGGGGATCGAGAGCGTGCAAGCGCTGCGCGACCTCTTCACCGCGCCGCGCGAGATCGAGGACGTCGTCACCCGCACGTGGACCCGGACCGACGCCTTCGTCTTCCGCAACGCCTACGCCATGGTGGCCCGCAGAGTGTTCCGCCTCACGCCCGAGCAGGCCTTAGAGGTCCGGGAGGGCGACGTCGTCCGGGTGCGGTTCTACCCCAACACGAACACGCTCATCGAGATTCAGCGGGTCGGGCGTCACGAGCGCGGCGGATAGCCGGGCTCACTCCTGCGCGCCGGAACCGCCCCGGCCGCGCCCGCGCCTGCGCCCGCCCCGGCGTCCGCGGCGCCGCCGGCGCCTCTCGGCATCACCTGAGGGTTGCGACGTGGAGGCGCCCGTGGTGGCGCCGGCCTGAACGACGGCGGCAGCGCTCTCCTGCCGCTTCGCCTTTCTTCGACGGCGTCGGCGCTTCTGCGGCTCGGTCTCCGCCGGAGCGACTTCGGCCGGCGCGGGCATGCCGGCGGCCTGCGCCTCGGCCCGCTGCATGGGGCGCTCGAAGGTCTCCACCAGCTCGAGCGGCCGCACCGTCACGCCGAACTGCAGTTGCATGTCGACGACCGGCACCTCGAGGGTCGCTCCGGTCTCGACGAGCGTCAGCACGACCGTCTGCTTGAGGACGTTGAGCTGCGTGACCTTCGCGTCCCCCACGGGCGTCGACACCATCGTGCCAACCTTGGGGAGCTGTCCCCGCAGCTCGCGGTACATCTCGTACTCGTACGTCAGGCAGCACAGCAGCCGGCCGCACGCGCCCGAGATCTTCGACGGGTTGAGCGGCAGCTCCTGCTCCTTCGCCATGCGGATGGACACCGTCGGGAAGCTCGTCAGCCACGAGGCGCAGCACAGCCGCTCCCCGCAGCGGCCGATGCCGTCGACGATCTTCGCCCGGTCGCGCTCGCCCACTTGCAGGAGCTGGACGCGCATCCCGAACCGGCTCGACAGCTTCCGCACCAACTCCCGGAAATCGACTCGCTCAGGGGCGGTGAAGTACAGGGTGAGCTGCTTCTCCTGGAGGTCGATATCGCCGCCGACGATGCGCATGTCCAGGCCGAGCTCGTCGACGTCCTGACGGGCCTCACGGGCGCGCTCCTTCGCCTTCTCCCGCAGCTCGCGCGCCCGTTCGATGTCGTCGGGCGTCGCGATGCGGATGATGGGCTTCAGCGTCTCCTTGATCTCGCTGGCGATG
>DATLZC010000164.1:0-3665 GCA_035574215.1 Dehalococcoidia bacterium
ACAGCGGCGCCGCGCAGCACGACTTGCGGGAGCTGGTCGCGTAGGCCGCCAGGCCCCGCCTGGGCCGCCCTCATCCCCTCGCCATGACTCGCGATCTACCCGCCAATTCCGCAACCCGCCCACCAACGGCGATCAAGACACCCACGATGGCTTCTCTTGCGTTCGCCAGCGCCTCTTCCCGGGTATCGCCGAACGTCGAGAGGTCATCGAGTTCCGGTACGTGCGTCACCCAGACGCGCTCGTCGGCGTCCCACTCCAGCAGTACGCGAAACGTCCTCCGCCCCATCCACGCCACCCTTTGCGCTCCCCGAACGTGTTCACCACGCCGGGCGCGACTTCTCCGGACCCGGCGGCGAGCGCCTCTCCCCAGAGTGAGGTAGAGCGCGTCCGCTTCCGGATCCACCCGGAGCATGCGGTTCCCCCGGCGGAAGGATATGCGAATCTTCCGCGACAAAGCCGGGGCGAGTTACGGCATGCCGTGGCCGGGCGGCCCGGCGCACGGCGTGCTAAGCTCCCACTACGATGGTCTACGATCGCATGTCCGACCAACCCGCCTTCACCTCGGGCGGCGAGACCTACCTTCGCGTCCCCCGTATCGAATCCGTCGACCAGCTTCGCGCCGAGCGGCCCGACGTCGTCATCGTCGGCGCCCCGGTGGACTGGGCGACGACGCATCGCCCCGGGGCGCGCTTCGGCCCTCGGGCCATCCGCGCGGCGTCCAATCTACGGCGCGGGGCCTATCACCTGGGCCTCGAGGTATACCCCTTGAAGACGCTGCGCGTGTTCGACTACGGCGACGCCGAAATGGCCCCCGGGGACATCGAGCGCAGCCACGCGGGCGTCAAACGCAAAGTGCGCGAGGTCGTCGACGCAGGCGCGATCCCGGTCGTCCTCGGCGGCGACCACTCCATTACCTACCCGTCGGCGTCGGCCGTCGCCGAGGCGCGCGGGCCCGGCTCCGTCGGCGTCATCCATTTCGACGCCCACGCCGACACGGCCGACGAGGCCTGGGGCGTCGCCCTGAGTCACGGCACGCCGATGCGCCGCCTCATCACCAGCGGCGCCGTGCCGGGGCCCAACTTCGTCCAGATCGGCCTGCGGGGCTACTGGCCCCCCGATGACGTCTGGCGCTGGATGCGCGAGCAGGGGATGCGCTGGCACCTCATGGAAGAGGTCGAGCGCGAGGGAATCGACCGCGTGCTCGACCTGGCGCTGGAGGAGCTGCGCGAGCACGCCCGGTTCGTCTACCTTTCGGTCGACGTGGACGTCCTCGACCCGGGGTTCGCCCCGGGCACCGGAACGCCCGAGCCCGGAGGATTCGCGCCTCGCGAGCTTCTCCGCGCGGTCCGGCGCATCGCGCTGGAGACGGAGCTGGTGGCGATGGACGTCGTGGAGGTGGCGCCGCCGTACGACGGGCCCGCCGGGGTCACGGCCGAGGTGGCGCATCGCGTCGTGCTGGAGGTGTTGAGCGCGCTGGCGCACCGGCGGGCCGGCCGGACGCCGGGCCCGGTGACCGGATGAACGCTACAGGTCCGGCGGCGCGCCGGGCGACCGGAAGTGGCGGCGCTCCCACCTGGCGAAGAGCCAGACGCCCACCGCCGCCACGGCCAGCGGAATGAGCGCAAGGGCGGGATGAATCGCGAGCAGGATCAGCGCCGAGGCGAGGACGCCCAGCAGCAGCCCGAGCGCGAGCATGGGCCAGAACAGAATGCTGAACGCCGCCCAGGTGAGGATCAGCACCTGGGAGCAGCCGCCCGGCTCACGCGAACGGGGCTCCTGTTCGTAGTAGATGCCCATAAAGCTCCGTTGCATCGTACCAGAAGCGCCGCCCGCGCGACCGGGATGAACGACCCCGAATGGCCATGAAGCGCGTCGCCGCCATCCTCCTGGCTGCCGGGAGATCCGAACGCATGGGCCGTCCGAAGCCACTGCTTCCGTGGGGCTCGCAGACGCTCGTCGCCTACCAGGTCACCGAACTCGCGGCGGCCGGCTGCGATCCGGTCATCGTGGTGCTCGGCCACGACGCCGACGCCGTCCTCCCCCATCTGGATCACCCGCGCGTCGAGGTAGTCGTGAACCCTCGCTACGACGAAGGGCGGGCGTCATCGCTCCGGGCGGGGGCCCAGGCCGTGCCGTACGACGCCGATGCTGTCGTCGTCCTCTCGGTCGATCAGCCGCGGCCCCGGGAGGTCGTCCTGCGGCTGCTCGCCGAGCACGAGCGCAGCGGCGCCCTCGTCACGCAACCCGAGCACCGGGGGCATCGCGGCCATCCCGTGGTGTTGAGCGCGGCGCTGCTGCCGGAGCTCCGCCAGGTCACGGAGGAGACGCTCGGCCTGCGCGCCGTGCTCCGCGCGCACGCGGGCGAGACGCGGCTCGTGCCGTTCGACGACGCCGTGGTCACGGTCGACCTGAACACGCCGGCAGACGTCGAACGCGCGCAGCCGCTCTTCGGCCTGACGAACGCGACCGGTGGCGAACCGGAAGGACCCGGGCGGGCCGCTCAGTAGTGGACGAGCGCATGGACATCGCGGCCCGCGAGCCGTTCCATGCCGCCCAGGTCGTCCAGCACGACGAGGAACAGGATCGAGACCACTTCGGCGCCCAGCATCTCGATGAGCCGCGCCGCAGCCTCCGCCGTGCCTCCGGTCGCCAGCAGATCGTCGACCAGCGCCGCTCGCTGGCCTGGGCGCAGCCCATCGGCGTGGATGTCGAGCTGTCCCTGTCCGTACTCGAGCGCGTATTCGACGGACATGCGCTCGGCGGGAAGCTTGCCCGCCTTCCGCACGGGGACGAAGGGGACCCCGAGGTTGTACGCGACGGGCGCGCCGAACAGAAAGCCGCGCGACTCGATCCCCACGACGGCCTCGACGCGCCGCGGGCGCAGATACGCCGTGAAGTCGTCGATCACCTGACGGAACGCGGCCGCGTCCTGCAGGAGCGGCGTGATGTCGCGAAAGAGCACGCCCGGCTGAGGGAAGTCGGGCACATCGCGGATGAACGCTCGGAGGTCCAGCCGGCCGGCGGCTCGCGCGTGCTCACACACCGGTGGACACTCCGATCAGCCGCCCGACCCCGAAGGTCAGCGCCGCCGCGGCCGCCGCGATCCCGAGCTGTCGCAACCCGCTGAGGACGGCGTTGCGGCCGGTAAAGAGCGACAGCGCCGCCCCGACGCCGAACACAGCCACGGCGCTCATCGCGGCGCTCGCGACCACGAAGGGCAGGCTCGCGTTCGCGCCGAAGAAGAACGGCACGACCGGGACCAGCGCCCCCAGCGCGAAGGCGATGAAGGAGCCGATGGCCGCGCCCCAGGGCGAGCCGAGCTCACCCGGGTCGAGCCCGAGCTCCTCGCGGACCATGGTGTCCAGCGCCGACTCGGGGCTCGCCATGAGCCGGTCCGCCATGGCCTCCGCCTCCTCCTTCGGCACGCCCTTCGCCCGGTAGATCAGCGCGAGCTCGCGGCGCTCCTCCTCGGGCGCCATCGCCAGCTCGTCGCGTTCGAGCTCGATCTGGCGTTCGAACAGCTCCCGCTGCGCGCGCATGGAGACGTACTCGCCCGCGGCCATGGAGAAGGCGCCCGCGAGCAATCCCGCGAGCCCCGCCAGCAGCACGAACTTCCCCTCGGTCTGCGCCCCCGCGAAGCCCATCACCAGCGACGTGTTGGACAC
>DATLZC010000165.1:0-7808 GCA_035574215.1 Dehalococcoidia bacterium
CGCGAGCATCGCGTAGTAGCGTTCGAAGGCGTCGAGGTGCGAGGCGGCGAGCTCGACGCCGAGTTCCCGCGCGCCCTCCTCCAGCAGCTCGAGCATCGGCGTGATTCTACGGCCGCGGGACGCCGGCCGTCAGCGGCGTCCTTGATCGGCGGCGCGCTGGGGCATAGACTGAGCGCTGTCGACTCACCCGGCGTCCATGACCTGCTGGCGGTGCGAGCCAGCCGTCGGGAGCGCGTACCACCCCGTCGCCGGTCCGGGGCTCGTCCCCCGTTCCCGCGCGGGCGCGAAGATGCGGCCGGTCATGGATGCGACCATCGAATCCGCCGTCTCCCTCGAGCTGCAGCGAATCCTCGACCGCGCCCTCGCCGGCGAGCGTCTCGGCGCGCGCGACGGCTACCGGCTGATCCGGGCGCGCGGCTCGGAGATCCCGGCGCTGATGGCGGCCGCGAGCACGCTCCGCGACCGCGGCAAGGGCGCGACCGTCACCTATTCGCGCAAGGTGTTCATCCCCCTGACGAACCTGTGCCGGCAGAAGTGCGGCTACTGCACCTTCGCGCGAGGGCCGCGCGACCCGCTGGCGCACACGATGACGCCGGACGAAGTGCTCGCCGTGGCCCGCGCTGGCGCCGCCGCCGGATGCAAGGAAGCGCTGTTCTCGCTGGGCGAAGCGCCGGAGGAGATCTACGGCTTTTACCGCGAACAGCTCCGGGCGCTGGGCCACGAGACCACCATCTCGTACCTGCGGGCCATGGCCGAGCTGGTCCTGCGCGAGACGGGCCTCTTGCCGCACGTGAACCCCGGCGTCATGACGCTCGACGAAATCGCCTCGCTGCGCGAGGTCAGCGTCTCCATGGGGCTGATGCTCGAGACGGTGTCGGAACGCCTCACAGCCAAAGGGCAGGCGCACTTCAACTGTCCGGGGAAGGTCCCGGCCGTCCGCCTCCGCACCCTGCGGGACGCCGGGCGCCTCGACGTGGCGTTCACCACGGGCATCCTCATCGGCATCGGCGAGACGCTGGAGGAGCGAGTCGACTCGCTCATCGCCATCCGGGACGTGCACGAGGAGTACGGCCACATCCAGGAGGTCATCGTCCAGAACTTCCGGGTGAAGGAGGACATCGTGATGCGGCACGAGAGCGAACCCAGCGCGCTGGACATGGTGAAGACCATCGCGACGGCCCGGCTGCTCCTAGGGCCGGACATGAACATCCAGGCGCCGCCGAACCTCACGCCCGACGCCTACGGCGTCTATCTGCTGGCGGGCATCAACGATTGGGGCGGCGTGTCGCCGGTGACCCGCGACCACATCAATCCCGAGGCCCCGTGGCCGAAGATCGCGGAGCTGCGCGAGGTCACGCGCGAAGCGGGCTTCGAGCTGCGCGAGCGGCTCGCGGTGTACCCCGAATTCGTGTCGGGGCGATGGGTCCCGCCCGCGTGCCGCGATTCCGTCGCACGTTGGGCCGGCCCCGATGGCCTGGTGAAACTGGAGGAGACGACATGGTGAGACGGAACGGAACGGCCGCAGGCGAGAGCGCGTCCGGCCTGGCCCGCGCGGTCGAGGCCGCGCTCGGCGCCGCCGACCCAGCCGTGGCCCGCATCGTGGACCGCGCCCTCGCGGGACACGACGTCACGGTCGACGAGGGCGCCCTCCTGTTCGAGGCGTCGGGGCCGAGCCTGCACGCCCTCACGCTCGCCGCCGATTACCTGCGGCGCGAAACCGTGGGCGACATCGTCACCTACGTGGTGAACCGCAACGTGAACTTCACCAACGTCTGCATCAAGCGCTGCGGGTTCTGTGCGTTCTCCCGCGACCACCGGGAGGAAGAGGGATACTTCCTGCCGGTCGAGGAGATTGTGCGGCGCGCGCAGGAGGCGTGGGAGATGGGCGCGACCGAGGTCTGCATCCAGGCGGGCCTGCCGCCCAAGATGCGCGGCTCGCTGTACGTCGACCTCTGCCGCGCCATCAAGCGGGCGTTGCCGGACATCCACATCCACGGCTTTTCGCCCGAGGAGGTGCTGTACGGCGCGGTGCGCTCGCGCACTACGGTTCGGGAGTACCTCCTCGCGCTCAAGGAGGCGGGCGTGGGCAGCCTGCCGGGCACCTCGGCCGAAATCCTGGACGACCGCGTGCGGCGTCGCATCTCCCCCGGCCGGATCAGCACGGCGCAGTGGGTCGAGGTCATCACCACCGCGCACGAGCTCGGCATCCGCACGTCGTCCACGATCATGTACGGGCACATCGAGACGCCCGCCCAGCGGGCCGCGCACATCGCGCTGCTGCGCGACATCCAGCGGCGGACCGGCGGCTTCACCGAGTTCGTCCCGCTGAGCTTCGTGCACACCGAGGCTCCCATGTACATGAAGGGCCTGGTTCAGGGTGTCCGGCCCGGCCCCACGGGGACCGACGTCGTGAAGATGTACGCCGTCTCCCGGCTCATGCTGAACCGCGACATCCCGAACCTCCAGGTCTCGTGGGTGAAGGAGGGCCCGCGCCTGGCCCAGCTCTGCCTGATGGCCGGGGCTAACGACTTCGGCGGCACGCTCATCAACGAAAGCATCTCGACCTCCGCCGGAGCGCAGCACGGCCAGCTCGTCCGGCCGGCCGAGTTCCGCCGGATGATCCGCGAGGCCGGCCGCATCCCGGCGGAGCGCACGACCACGTACGCGATCCGCCGCGTGTTCGACGACCCCGCCCGAGACCCCGACGAGCGCCTGAACCACGTCGAATCGCCGGAGGAGCGCTTCGGGTCGTACGCCAGGCTCACGCACGACCCGCGCTTCCGCTATCGCCCGGAGCTTCCCGTCACGGCGGTGTGAGGTCGTCGGAGGCGGCCCGAGCGGCCGGTTTGCCCGCGCGCCCCGGCGGCCCTAGAATGCGGCGCCATGTTCGACATCCACATTCGCACGCAGCGCATCACCGTCCCCGACGACATGAAGGCCTATGCCGAGAAGAAGCTCGCCGCGCTCGAGCGCTTCCTGCCGCGCCTTCGTGAAGTGACCGTCGAGTTCGGCTACGAGGACACCCGCTCGGCCGACCAGCGCATCGTCGTCCAGATCACCGCCAACAACAACGGCACGCTCCTGCGCGCGGAGGAACGCGGCCCCGACCTGCGGTCCACCATCGACCTGGCGAGCGACGTCATCCGCCGGCAGGCGCGCCGTCACAAGGAGCGCAGGTTCCGCAGCCGGACCGCGGCCCGAACGGGGGCCGAAGCCGGGGCCGAGCCCGTCGAGGAAGAGGAAGCGCTCGACGAGGGGGAGACGCCGCTGGGCAAGATCGTCCGGGTGAAGCGCTTTCCGGTGAAGCCGATGACGGAAGAAGAGGCTGTCGAGCAGATGGAGCTGTTGGGGCACAACTTCTTCCTGTTTCTCGACGCCGACGTCAACAGCTTTGCGCTGCTCTACCGGCGACGGGACGGGCAGTACGGCCTGATTATCCCCGAGACCAGTTGAACGCTCCCGTCCACCTCGTGGTCTTTCTGGGCGGCGCCGGCGCGAGCCCGCTCGAAGCGCTGCTCGGCCGCGCCCTCGAGGCGGCGGCGCTGGACACCATCGAGACGGCGCTGGCCACGGGCGCCTTCGCCGGCGCCGTGCTCGCCACGGACCGCGATCTCGACCCCGCGGCGCTCCCTGCGGGCGCCATCCTCGACCGCGATCCCGCGGGCGAGCCGTTCCACTTCGGGCGGCGGCTCCTCGACGTCTGCGATCGGCACGGCATCGCACGGCCGCTGTACACGGGCGCGGGGGCGGGCGTGCTTCTCGGAGGAGACGACTACGCCGCTATCGCCCGGCGGCTCGCTCAGGCGGACCGCCTCGTCATTCCGAACAACTTCTTCTCCTGCGACCTCTTGGGCCTGGCGACGGCGGCGGAGCTCCACCGTCTGGACCTGCCCGCCTCGGACAACCTGCTCGCTCGTCTCCTCGCGCAGCGGCTCGGCCTCCCCTGCGAGGCGCTGCCCCGAACCGCGGCGACGCAGTTCAACATCGATTCGCCGGCGGACCTCGCCGTGCTCGCGCTCGCGGGCGGAGCCGGCCCCAGGCTGTCAGCGCTGCTCGCGCGCGAGGCGCCCGCTCTTCCCACCCTGTCACGCCTCATGGACCGCCTCGTGGATCCCGACGCCGAGATCTTCATCGCCGGGCGGGTGGGCAGCGCCGTCTGGCAGTACCTCGAGCGCGAGACCGCGTGCCGCGTTCGCGTCCTCAGCGAGGAGCGCGGGATGCAGGCCGCTGGACGCGACGTCTCCGGCGCCGCGCGGTCGCTGCTCGGCTTCCACATCGAGCTGGCGGGCGTCGACCGCGTCTTCGAGGAGCTGGCGAGCCTGTGCGACGCCGCCGTGATCGACTCTCGGGTGCTCCTCGCTCACGGGGGGTCCCACCCGTCGCGGGCCGACCGCTTCGCCTCCGACCTCGGCCGATGGCGCGAGGTGGAAGACCCCTTCCTTCGCGAGTTGACGCGGGCGGCCGCCGAAGCGCCTGTGCCGGTCGTCCTCGGCGGGCACTCGTTGCTCGCGGGCGGGCTCATGCTGCTCACTGAAGCGGCCTGGCGGCGGCGCGACGCGGCGCTGACCTCGCCCTGAGCGCCTGTGCGGCGTTTCCCCTACCGAACGCTCCCGCGGGACTGGACCGATGGCACTGGAAGGGCTGCCCGGGGGACGGTGTACCATACGCGTGAAAGGAGGTGTCGCCATGGCAGAGAGACTGCCCATTCTTCGGCGGCCGTTCTTCGCCTGGCGTCCGTGGCGCGAGCTCGAGGAGATCGAGGAGGAGTTCGACCGCCTGTGGAGAGAGTGGGGGCCGCGGATGCGCGCCTTCATGCCTCGCATGGTCGTACCCGAGCCCGCGCTCGACGTGTACCGCAAGGACGGCAACCTGATCGTGGAAGTGGACGCGCCCGGAATGAAACGGGAGGACTTCACGGTCGAGATCGACGGGCGAACCCTCAAGATTTCCGGCGAGCGCAAAGAGGAACAGGAGATCAAGGAGGAGGACTACTACCGCTGCGAGCGCAGCTACGGCCGCTTCTCGCGCTGGATCGATCTTCCCGAGGACGTCTCGATAGACGACGCCACGGCCACGTACGAGAACGGCGTGCTGAAGATCACGCTTCCGGCCGCCCAGAAGGCCAAGCCGGAAAAGAAGATCGAGATCAAGTGAGCGGCGACTCGCGAGGGAGGGAAGCGAGCCACCATTGTCGGGAAGGGACGGCTCCCACGACGAGCCGTCCCTTCTCGTCACCCGCGAAAGGAGGACCTACGCCATGAATCGTCTCGAAGGGTTGACCTGCGTCGTCACCGGCGGCGCTTCGGGCATCGGACGGGCGACGGCCATCTTCATGGCCCACGAGCGCGGCCGAGTGGTCGTCTGCGACACGGATGAGGCCGGCGGACGCGAGACCGTACGGCTCATCGAGCAGGCGGGCGGCGTCGCCACCTTCGTCCCCGCCGACGTTTCGCGCGAGGACGACTGGCGGCGTGTCATCGAGACGGCGGCGGCGACGTACGACCGCGTCGACGTCCTGTTCAACAACGCCGGCATCGAAGGGGAGACGGCGCCCACCGCCGACGCGAGCATCGAGAACTGGCATCGCGTGCTGGCGGTGAACCTCACAGGCGTGTTCCTCGGGTGCAAGTACGGCATTCGCGAGATGCTCCGCCACGGAGGTGGCGGGTCGATCATCAATAACGCGTCCGTTGCCGGCCTCGTGGGATTCGCGGGCATCGGCGCCTACTGCGCGGCCAAAGGCGGCGTCGTCCAGCTCACCAAGGCGGCGGCCCTCGAGTACGCCACGGCGGGCATCCGAGTGAACGCCATCTGCCCCGGCGTCATCGACACGCCCATGGTGCGGCGGGTCGTGGAGGCGAACCCGGAGATGGAGGCGGCGCTCAAGGAGACGGAGCCGATAGGACGCCTCGGCAAGCCCGAAGAGGTGGCGGCGCTGGTGGTGTTTCTGGCGAGCCCCGAGGCCTCGTTCATCACGGGGGCGGTCATCCCCGTCGACGGCGGCTTCGTCGCCCGGTAGCGCGCCTCACACGGGGCGGACGCCCGGCACGGGGATGACGGCGCCCGAGACGGCGGCCGCCCGCTCCGAGCATAGCGCCACCACGACTTCCGCGATGTCGGCGGGCGTGGGAACGGCGCTCCGAGGGGCGCCGCGGGCGAGACGCACGGCCTCGTCGATGTCGATGTAGTCGATGGGCCCGGGGGCGACGGCGTTGACCGTGACACCGTGCGCCCGTTCACGGGGCCCGAGGACCCGCGCGAGCCAGTGCCGCGCCGCCTTCCCGAGGGGATAATCGAGCGGCGCTTCCGGCGGGCCGAACGGCCAGTCGTCGGCCCGATGGCCCCCGATGAGCACGATGCGTCCCCACCCGCGCTCCCGCATCTCCGGGAGCAGCGCCCGGATGAGCGCGAACGGCGATTCGACCTCCTCGGCCAGGACCTTGCGGAAGTGGTCGCGCGGGATGTCGGGCACGTCGCGCGGCGTCCAGTCGCCCCCGGCGCTGCACACCAGGATGTCGACCCGGCCGAACGCGTCGCGAGCGGCCGCAGCCAACGCCTCCGCCTGCGCGGGGTCCGCGAGGTCGGCCCGCAGGGCCACGCAGGGCTGCCCGAACTCGCGCTCGATGACCCGCGCCGTCTCCTTCGCCCGCTCCTCGCGGGAGCGGTACGAGCCCACGATGCGCGCGCCCTCCCGCGCGAGCGAGAAGGCGATGCTCCTGCCCATGCCGCGTCCGCTGAAGCCGGTCACGAGCGCCACGCGGCCGTCGAGCTCCACCTCAGCCCTCGACCATCACCGTGCCCGCGGCGCACTGAACCGAAGACGACGGCCCCACAGGACGCTTCCTCCTTCCGGTAGACCTCGATCATGCGGGGCGGCGAGCCCGGCGTCAACGGCGCGCCTGGTATCATCGGGCCGATCCCCTGAGTGAGAGCGCCCTGGCGACCGAGGAGCGTGGACGATGAGACGAGACGTCGAAGTGACGGAAGCGCGGCGGCTCATTGCCGGCGGGCCCATCGTGCTGGTGACGACGTGCTGGCGCGGCAACCACAACGTGATGCCGGCGGCGTATGTCATGCCGCTGAGCTTCGAGCCGCCGCTGGTCGGCCTCGCCGTGCACCCGTCGCGCCACACCCACGACATGATCACCTACGGCGAGGAGTTCGCCCTCAACATCCCGGGCAAGCGGCTGCTGCACCACTGCCAGTACCTCGGAAGCGTCTCGGGGCTCCAGCTCGACAAGTTCGAGCTCACGCGTCTACCCACATTCAAGGCCCGGCGCATCTCGCCGCTCCTCATCGAGGGCTGTGTGGCCTACATCGAGTGCGGCCTCGAGGATTCGTTCCGCATCGGCGACCACACGCTCTTCATCGGGAAGATCGTGGCGGCGCAAGTCGAAGCGGACGCCTTCCGGGAGACGTGGCTGCTGGAGGACGACGACCTGAAGCCGCTGCATTACCTCGGACTGAACTACTACGCGCTGCTCGGCCAGCGGCTGGAGGCGCGCGTGCCGAAGCCCGAGGAGGTGCAGGCGGACATCGAAGCCGGCGTCGCCGTCCCCGGCGGCGAAGAGGCGGCGGAGGAGCGAGAACGCGAGGAGCGAGAGCGCAGGCAGCGTGAGGAAGAGGAGCGGCGCCGGGCGTAGGGATACGTGAAGGGGCGGCCGTCGCGGCCGCCCCTTCGGTGTGAGCCGGGCGTTCGTCAGGCGGGGGTTGGGCCCGGCTTGAATCCTCTCGCGGCGGGTGGCGCCTCCGGGCGCGCGCGGCCGAAGACCCTTCCGGGCTGCCACGGCGTGCCCAGGGCCGGCAGG
>DATLZC010000166.1:0-4854 GCA_035574215.1 Dehalococcoidia bacterium
GCGGTTGACGTACGTTGTGCAGGAAGGAGATTATCCCGAGCTCATTGCGCAGAAGTTCGGCATCAGCACGGAGGAGCTGCTGGCGGCAAATCCGGGGATCGACCCGCGCGGCCTGCATATCGGAGACGTGCTGGTTATTCCCACGCCCACACCGACGCCCGGTGCGCAATAGATTCGTTCAATTGCGCCTCGGTGGGCCCCGTGCTAGCATCCTGACCGACCCATGTCAGTAGAAGAGCGCTTGCAGCGCCTCCTCGAGCTGAAGGAACAGGCGAAGCTCGGGGGTGGCCAGAAACGAATCGACGCTCAGCACGCGCGCGGCAAACTGACCGCGCGCGAGCGTCTCGCCATTCTCCTCGATGAAGGCACCTTTGAGGAGCTCGACCCTCTCGTGACCCACCGGGCAACGGAGTTCGGCCTCGACAGGCAGAAGTACCTGGGCGACGCCGTCGTCACCGGCTACGGCAAGATCGAGGGACGGCTCGTCTTCGTCTTCTCGCAGGACTTCACCGTGTTCGGCGGCTCGCTGTCCGAGGTGATGGGCGAGAAGATGTGCAAGGTGATGGACCTGGCGATGAAGACGGGCGCGCCGGTCATCGGCCTCAACGACTCGGGCGGGGCGCGCATCCAGGAGGGCGTCGCCAGCCTCGCCGGCTACGGAGAAGTCTTCCTGCGTAATGTGCTGGCATCCGGCGTGATCCCGCAGATTTCGGTCATCCTCGGCCCGTGCGCGGGCGGCGCCGTGTACTCGCCCGCGATGACCGACTTCATCTTCATGGCGCAGGGCACATCGCAGATGTTCCTCACCGGCCCGGACGTCATCAAGGCGGCGACGGGTGAGGATGTGACGCACGAAGAGCTGGGCGGCGCCACGGCGCACGCGACCCGCAGCGGCGTCTGCCACTTCGCCATCGAGGGTGAGGAGGACTGCCTCCTCGAGGTGCGCCGCCTGGTGTCCTTCCTGCCCCTCAACAACATGGAGGACCCGCCCGTCGTCGAAACCGGGGACGACCCCTTCCGGCGCGACGAGGAACTCCTGCACATCGTCCCCGACGACCCGAAGAAGAGCTATGACGTCCGCGAGGTCATCCACCGCGTGCTGGACCTCGGCGACTTCATGGAGGTCCACGCGCAGTGGGCGCCGAACATCGTCGTGGGGTTCGGGCGGATCGCCGGGCGGACCGTGGGCGTCGTCGCGAACCAGCCGCTGTACCTGGCGGGCGTCCTGGACATCGACTCGTCCCGCAAGGCCGCGCGCTTCGTCCGCTTTTGCGACGCCTTCAACATCCCCATCGTGACGTTCGTCGACGTGCCCGGCTTCCTGCCCGGCACCGCGCAGGAGTACGGCGGCATCATCACGCACGGGGCCAAGCTCGTCTTCGCGTACTCCGAGGCCACGGTGCCCAAAGTGACCGTGATCTTGCGCAAGGCGTACGGCGGCGCCTACGACGCCATGGGATCGAAGCACCTGCGGGGCGACATCAACTACGCGTGGCCCATCGCCGAGATCGCCGTCGTCGGGCCCGACGCCGCCGTCAACATCATCCACCGCCAGCGCATCCAGCAGTCGGAAGACCCCGAGCGGACGCGTCAGGAGCTCATCCGCGACTACGCCGACCGTTTCGCCAACCCCTACGTCGCCGCGCAGCGCGGCTTCATCGACGACGTCATCGACCCGCGGGACACGCGCGCCAAGATCGCGGTCGCGCTCGAGATGCTGCGTAACAAGGTCGATCAGCTCCCGCCCAAGAAGCACGGCAACATTCCGCTGTAACCGGCGAATCCGTCCTCCAGGCTCCGTCGTATCGCAGATCGAGCCGAGCCCCGCCCATTCATCCGTCCGGGAGCCATCGATGCCGCACATCTCATGGCGTCGGCACGCCGTAGCCCTCGCGGTCGCAGCCGTCGCGCTGGCTCCGACCGCGAGCCCTCGCCCCGCCGCCGCGGCCGAAGTCGCCGTCGAAATCGTCGACTTCGCGTTCTCGCCATCCGCCATTACAGTGGACGCCGGCGACACCGTCGTCTGGACCAACACCGGGCAGGCGCCTCATACCTCCACCAGCGACGCCGGCCAGGCCGACGCCTGGGACTCGGGCACGCTCACGACCGGCCAGGGCTTCAGCCGCACGTTCTCGACGCCCGGGACGTTTACGTATTTCTGCGCCGTCCATCCGTTCATGCGCGGCTCCGTCACCGTCCGCGCGGCCCCGACCCCGACACCGACGCCGTCTCCGACGCCGAGCGCCACCGCCAGCGCGCCGACCTCGACCCCCGAGCCGTCGGCGACGTCCACAGCGACGCGCACCGCGACGCCGTCCGCGAGCCCGACGCCCGCTCGGCCATCGACGCCGACGCCGCTGGCGACGGCGGCGTCGCCGCCCGCCCTGCCCGAGGACGTCCCGCCCGTTTTGTCGGGTGGCGACGTCCTCGCCGTCGCGCAGCCGCGCGCGGACCTGCCGTCGGCGGGCGCGCCCCGCGCCACCACCTCGGTCCGCCCGAGCGCGCTCGCCGCGGTAGCCACGCTGGGGGCCGCCGGGCTCGCGTCGCTCTGGTGGTCGCGCCGCCGCGCCTGACGCTTCCCCCTGCGAGCGCGGGTGTTATACTCAAGCGGCCTCCCGCAGAGCCCCAGCCCGGGCCCAACGGTCCCCTCCCGGGGAAGTCGCGGGCGGGGCGGGACGGCGAGCGCGCGAACCAGAGGGCCGGAAGTCGAGCCGCTCCACAACGGGCGGACCAGCGCTTCGGGGCCCCACCGTCCGGCGGCGCAGCACCCCGCCGCAACGCGACCGAGCCCCGGCCCGCCGCCATCGTTGGCGCCGCAGTTCGTGGCGCGGCAGGAGACCCACGAGCATGGCGTATCGCGTCACCCTCATCCCCGGAGATGGCACAGGCCCCGAAATCGTCGAAGCGGCCCGGCGCGTCCTGGAAGCCACCGGCGTCGAATTCGACTGGGATGTCCAGGACGTCGGCCTCAACGTGATGGAGAAGGAGGGCACGCCCCTTCCCCAGCGAGCGATCGATTCTCTTCGGCGGAACAAGGTCGGGCTCAAAGGTCCGGTCACCACGCCCATCGGCACCGGATTCCGCAGCGTCAACGTGGCGCTCCGCAAGGAGCTCGAGCTGTACGCGTGCGTGCGCCCGTGCAAGCTCTATCCCGGCGTCCGCACGCGATACGACAAGGTCGACCTCGTCGTCATCCGCGAGAACACCGAGGACCTGTACGCGGGCATCGAGTTCGAGAAGGGCTCGCCCTACATCGATCGGCTGCGCGCCATGGTCGAGGAGAGCGGCCAGGGCACCATCCGCGCCGACGCGGGCGTGAGCATCAAGACCATCAGCGAATTCGGCACGCGCCGCATCGTGAAGTACGCCTTCGAGTACGCCCGCGAGAACGGGCGGCGTAAGGTCACCGCGGTGACGAAGGCCAACATCATGAAGCACACCGACGGCCTGTTCTATGCCGTGGCCCGCGAGGTCGCTAAAGAGTACCCCGACATCGAGTACGAAGAGGTGCTGGTCGACGCCATGTGTATGCAGCTCGTCCAGCGCCCCGAGAACTACGACGTCCTGGTGCTGCCGAACCTTTACGGTGACATCATCTCGGACCTGTGTGCGGGGCTCATCGGCGGCCTCGGCGTGGCGCCCGGCGCGAACATCGGCGAGCACGCCGCGCTCTTCGAGGCCATTCACGGCAGCGCGCCGAAGTACGCCGGCCTGAACAAGGTGAACCCGATGGCCGTGATGTTCTCCGGCATGCTCATGCTCCGCTACCTGGGCGAGAAGGAAGCGGCGGACCGTCTCGAACGGGCGCTCGCCGAGGTCATCCGCGAGGGGAAGTCGGTCACCTACGATATGAAGCCCACGCGCGACGACCCGACCGCCGTCGGAACGTCGCAGGTGGCGGACGCCGTGATCGAAAAGCTGCGGGCCATGGCGCCGGCGAAATAACCGTCCTATCCCTGACGGACGGCACTGGCGACTGGGCCCGACCGGACGGAGACTGGGAACGGGCCGCCCCGCGACTGTCGAGGGCGCCGCAGATCACACCGACGCAGAAGGAGCGTTTCCATGCCGAGAAAAAAGGTCACCATCGTCGGCGCCGGGATGACCGGCGGCAGCATGGTGCAACGCCTGGCCGAGAAGAACATCTGCGACATCGTGGTCCAGGACATCCCCGAGTTCTACCAGCACCACGGGAAGGCGCTCGACATCAAGCAGTCGGGGCCGATCCTGGGCTTCGAGACGAACATCGTCGCCACCGACGGCTGGGACGAGACGGCGGGGTCCGACGTCGTCATCCTGACGGCGGGCGTGCCGCGGAAGCCGGGGATGAGCCGCGAGGACCTGTTGAACGCCAACGCCGAGATCGTCGCGGATAAGGCGCGCAACGCGGCTCGCCTCTCCCCGAACGCCGTCATCATCGTCTTCGCGAACCCGATGGACGCCATGTGCCACGTCGCGATGCAGGCGTCGGGCTTCCCCCGCGAGCGCGTCATCGGCCAGGGCGGCATGCTCGACAGCACCCGCTTCCGCACGTTCCTGGCGATGGAGCTGGGCGTGTCGCCGCGCGACGTGCACGCCTACGTGCTCGGCGGCCACACCGACACCACGATGGTCCCCATCGTCAGCCTGGCCGAGGTCGGCGGGATGCCCGTCACCAGCCTCATCCCGAAGGAACGCCTGGACGCCATCGTCGAGCGGACCATGAAGGGCGGAGCCGAGCTGGTGCAGCTCTACAAGACCGGCTCCGCGTACTTCGCGCCATCGGCCGCCACCATCGCCATGACCGAAGCCATCCTGCTCGACGAAGGCCGGCTCATGCCGTGCTCGGTGCTGCTCAAGGGCGAGTACGGCGTC
>DATLZC010000167.1:0-3748 GCA_035574215.1 Dehalococcoidia bacterium
TGGGTGATGAGGGCGACCTTGCACCGGCCCGTCGCCAGCGCCATCGCCGCATGCGCGACGTGGATCATGTAGGAGCAGCCGCCCACGGAGGTCCCGTCGACGAACGTCGGCGTGATCTGGAGATACTCCGCGAGCTGCGCCGGAGAGGCCGTCGACAGCAGCCCGTCGACCTCGGACTTGTCGATGCCGGCGTCCCGCAGCGCCAGGATAGCCGCCTCCGCGTGCAGTTGGAGCGCCGACTTGTCGGGAATGACGCCGATCTGCTCTGTCTCGGCGGCGCCCACGATCGCCGCGGCCATGCGCAGGTCGCGGCTCATGACGTCCCTCCCGTGGCCGGACGGAACAGCGGCAGGCCGACCCGCTCCCTGGCGCCGTCGCGCCGTTCGTACTCCAGGTCCTCCCACGTGACCTCGAGCGGCATGTCGACGGGCAGGTTCTCGGGCGTGGGTTCCACGCCGACGATGTTCGACATCATCCGCGGGCCCTCCTCGAGCTCGACGATGGCGATGACGTACGGGACGGCGTCCTCGAAGCCGGCGGCCGGCCGGTGAGCGATGACGTAGGTGTGGAGCTTGCCGCGCCCCGAAGCCTCGAACCACTCGACGTTGGGCGAGAGGCAGTTCGGGCAGAACGGCCGCGGATAGAAGTAGGCCGGCTGGCCCGGGCAGTCCAGGCAGCGCTGGAGCATGAGCCGGTGCTCCCGGCAGGCGTCCCAGTACGGTTTCGTCTCGGGCGTGGGTTGGGGAACGGGTCGCTTGGGCATGGCGGCGGTATGCTAGCGAACCTTCACGTTAGGGGGAAGGTTCGCGGGGCTTACAGCAGGCCGCGCTCGCGCAGGACGCGCTCGGTGACTTCGCCGATGGTGGCGGGCGATTCGGAGATGACAGCGCCGGCGTCCGCCAGAGCCTGCTTCTTCGCGGCCGCGGTCCCCGTGTTCCCCGCGATGATGGCGCCGGCGTGGCCCATCCGCCGCCCGGGCGGAGCGGTCGACCCCGCGATGAACGCGATGACAGGCTTCGTCATGTGCGACTTGATGTACTCCGCGGCCTCCTGCTCCGCCTGCCCGCCGATCTCGCCGATGAGGACGACGGCGTCGGTGCCGGGGTCGGCGTTGAACAGCTCGAGGGCATCGCGCTGCGTAGTGCCGATGATGGGGTCGCCGCCCACGCCGACGCAGGTCGACTGGCCGATGCCTCTGCGCGTGAGCTGGTCGACGGCCTCGTAGACCAGCGTCCCGCTGCGGGAGACGACGCCCACGCGCCCCGGCGCGAAGACGTTGCCGGGCATGATGCCCACGCGGCATTCGCCCGCGGTGATGACGCCGGGGCAGTTCGGGCCGATGAGCCGGACGCCGCTTCCCTGGAGGGCCCGCTTCACCCGGACCATGTCGAGCACGGGGATGCCCTCCGTGATGCAGACGATGAGGGGGATGTCGTTGGCCGCGGCCTCGAGGATGGCGTCGGCGGCGAACGGCGCTGGCACGAAGATGAGGGCGCAGTCGGGCTGCGTGGCCCGCACGGCTTCGCGCACGGTGTTGAACACCGGCACGCCCTCGGCGGTTTCGCCCCCGCGTCCCGGCGTGACGCCGGCCACGACGTTCGTGCCGTATTCGATGCAGCGGCGGGTCTGGAATCCGCCTTCCTTCCCGGTGATCCCCTGCACCAGGACTCGCGTCCGCTTGTCGACCAGAATACTCACGTCGCCTCTCCCTCGAGATCGTCAGGTTCGCCTGCTCTTGCGGCGGCGGGGTCCGGCGCCCACGTGTTTCGCCGCCTCCGAGACCACCTGAAGCGCCACCTTCAGGTCGTCCTCGTTGCTCAGCGGCAGGCGGATCCAGTCGCCGAAGCCGCCGCCCTGGGGACCCTGGAAGGGCACTGCCCGTTGCGCTTCGAGGAGCTCCCGCCGCGACTCGTCGGTCGTCCGGGTCACGATGCCGTCGGCCACCCAGAACGCGACCATCCTGCCGCCGACGAGGTACACGGTCGTGCCGAACATCTGGCGCATCGACGCGTTGCCCTGCGACATGATGGTGGCCTCGACCTGTTCCCGGAACTCGCGTGGCACGGCCACGGCGAACCTCCCCTCAGCGGACGGCGGCCACCGCCTTCTCCGCCGCCTCGCCGAACTCGCGGGCGCGGATGAATTGCATGCCGGACTCCGCGAGGATGCGCTCGCCCTCCTCCATGTTGGTGCCGACCAGGCGCACCACGATGGGCAGCTCCGCGCGAATCCGCTGCTTCGCCTCCACCAGGCCCTGGGCGATGATGTCGACCCGGGCCATGCCGCCGAAGATGTTCACCAGAATCGCTTTGACCGACGGGTCCGAGGAGATGATCTCGAGCGCGTTGACCACGCGGGACACGTCGTTCACGGTGCCGATGTCGAGGAAGTTGGCCGGCGACCCGCCCGCCAGCTTGATGGCGTCCATGGTCGCCATGGCGAGGCCGGCGCCGTTTACGAGGCAACCGATGTCGCCGTCCAGCTTGATGTAATTCTGGATGCCCTTCTCCTGCGCCTCGACCTCGAGGGGGTCCTCTTCGTCGGGGTCGCGCATGGCGGCGACCTCGGGCTGGCGGAACAGGGCGTTGTCGTCGAAGTTCATCTTCGCGTCCAGCGCCAGCAGCCGGCCGTCCGCGGTGACCACGAGTGGATTGATCTCGGCGAGGGAGGCGTCGGTCGCGACGAACGCCTGATACAAGGACGACATCAGGTTCACGGCCGGGCGCAGCAGATCGCCCGTCAGGCCGAAGGCGAACGCGATCTCGCGGCCCTGGAACGGCTGGAACCCCGTTACGGGATCGACGGTGGTGCGGACGATGGCCTCTGGATCGCGGGCGGCGACCTCCTCGATCTCCATGCCGCCCGCCGCGCTCGCCATGAGGAGCGGACGCCCGGAGGCGTTGTCGATGAGCGTCGCGACGTAAAGCTCCCGATCGACCTGCATCTGCTCCTCCACCAGGACGCTCTTGACGCGGCGGCCCTCCGGGCCTGTCTGGTGGGTCACGAGCTGCATGCCGATGATCTGCGACGCGACGCGTTCGGCCTCGTCCGGCGAATTTGCGAGCTTGACGCCCCCGCCTTTGCCTCGGCCGCCTGCGTGGATCTGCGCTTTCACCACCACCCGGCCGCCCAGCTCTTCGGCGATGGCCCGCGCCTCCTGTGGCGTCGTGGCCACGCGTCCCCGGGGAACGGGCACGCCGTGGCGGGCGAGGATCTGCTTGGCCTGGTACTCGTGAATCTTCATCGTGCGGATTCCTCGGCGTGGAAGGCGGTCGCAACACGGCCGCGGGCACGCGGCCGGAGCGCATCGTAGCACAGCCGTCGCCTACGGGTTAGGGCCTGTCGAACCGCGAACAGTCGTGCGGCGCGCCGAAGAGAGGGAGGGCCCCTGCCGCTCTGCGAGCGGTCAGCCGGGCGACCTCAGCGCCCGACGCTCGACGCTAACCTTCGTTCGACGACGCGGCTGCGGCCTTCGCCGCTGGCCGCTTCAGCACGAAGTAGCTGCTCTCCGGCCGGAGGAGCGGGAGTACGCCGGTCAGTTCCCAGCCGTCCTCGCCCAGCTTGTCGAGGTAGCCGCGAACGAACCCGGTCCGGTGCTCGCCAGCCTGCCGGATGTACTCCACGCCCTCGCACGAAATCCTGCCCCGAAAGTCCACGTACACGACCTTGTACTGCCATCCGTCCATGATGCGCTCCTTCCCTCGGTGGCGCTGAACGGACGCTGGCTGGCCGCGCGCGCCGGCGGCAG
>DATLZC010000168.1:0-3423 GCA_035574215.1 Dehalococcoidia bacterium
ATCGAAGGCGGACGCCCCCTTTCGGGGAGGGTGCGCGTGAGCGGCTCGAAAAACGGGGCCGACTACGCCATGGCCGTCGCCCTCCTCACCGCCGACGACGTCGTCATCGAGAACGTCCCCGACATCGCCGACATCCGGCTCATGGAGCGCATCCTCGAACGGCTGGGCGCCACGGTCGAACGTCCCGCCCCCTCGACGATGCGCATCAACGCCGCCAACGTCTCGACCACGGAAGCGCCGCCGGAGCTGGTCGTGCAGCTCCGGGCGAGCTTTCTGGTGATGGGCGCGCTCCTCGGCCGGTTCCGGAAGGCCGCTTCGTGCGCGCCCGGCGGCGACGTCATCGGCATCAGGCCGCTCGACGTGCACTTCGCGGGGTTCCGCGCGCTCGGCGCCACGGTCGAGCGCAAGGGCGAGCTCTTCTACGCCGAGGCGCCGCGGCTGCACGGCGCCAAAGTCGTCCTCGACTACCCCAGCGTCATGGGGACGCTCAACGTGCTCCTCGCCGCCTCGCTCGCCGAAGGGACGACCACCATCGTCAACGCCGCCGCCGAGCCCGAGGTCGCCGCGGTCGCCGACCTGCTGAACGCGATGGGCGGCTGCGTACGCGGAGCCGGCGGCCATACCATCGTCGTCGAAGGCGTGCGGGAGCTGCACGGTGCGACCCATCGGGTGATCCCCGACCGGCTGGAGGCGGGCACGTTCGCGCTCGCCGCCGCCATCACCGACGGCGATGTGCGCATCGACGGCGCCGTGCCCGGCCACGTCGACGCCCTCCTGTGGAAGCTGCAAGAGGCGGGCGTGGAGACGGAGGAGTACGAGGGGGGCATCCGCGTACGCGGAGGCGGCGCCTACCGGGCGGTGACGGCGCAGGCGCTGCCGTTCCCCGGCCTGGCGACGGACCTCCAGCCCCAGCTCGCGGCCTTCCTGACGCGGGCGCGCGGCGTCTCCGTCATCCACGAGCGCGTGTACGACAACCGGCTGCTCTACGTCGGCGAGCTGCGCAAGATGGGGGCCGACATCGTCACGGCGGGCCAGACCGCCATCGTGAGCGGCCCGACGCCGCTGTTCGGCACCATGGTGCGCGCGCTGGACGTGCGCGCGGGCGCGGCGCTGGTGCTCGCCGCCCTGGCCGCCCGCGGGCGCACCGTCATCGCCGACGTGTACCATATCGAGCGGGGCTACGAGGCCCTCCACGAGAAGCTGCGCTCCCTGGGCGCGCAGATCGAACGGATCCCGGTGACCGATTGAGTCCGGATCGAACGCTGGAGTGAGACAGGATGCTAGCCAAACGCGTGGGGATCGACCTCGGCACGGCGAACGTGCTGGTGTACGTGAAGGGGAAGGGGATCGTCATCAATGAGCCCGCGGTCGTCGCCCTGGCGAATCGCGACAACACCGTCGTCGCCGTGGGCAACGAAGCCCGCGAGATGATGGGCCGCACGCCCTCGTCCATCACCGTCGTCCGGCCGATGCGCGACGGCGTGATCGCCGACTACCTGATCACCGAGGCGATGCTGCGGTACTTCATCGGTAAGGTGGTCGGGCGGTTCAACATCATCAAGCCCGAAGTGATGGTGTGCATCCCGGCGGGCACGACGAGCGTCGAGCAACGGGCGGTCCGCGACGCCGCCGAGCAGGCGGGCGCCCGCCGGCCCGCCCATCTCGTGCCCGAGCCCCTCGCCGCCGCCATCGGCGCCCGCATCCCCATCGGGTCGCCTTCAGGGAACATGATCGTCGATATCGGGGGCGGGCGCTGCGAGGCTGCCATCATCTCGATGTACGGCATCGTCGTGTCGGAATCGAGCCGCGTGGCCGGCGACCGCCTCGACGACGCCATCGCCGCCTACATCAAGCGCCGCCACAACCTCATCGTCGGCGAGCGGACGGCCGAGGAGGTCAAAATCCAGATCGGCAGCGCTATCCCCCTCGAGCAAGAGGACAAGATGGAGGTGCGGGGGCGCGACCAGATCACCGGCCTTCCCAAGACCATCACGATCACGACCAACGAGGTCACGGCGGCCATCCAGGATTGCCTCGCCGCGATCGTGCAGACGGTGCGCTCCGTCCTCGAGCGCACGCCCCCCGAGCTCGCGTCGGACGTCATCGACCGGGGGATCGTGCTCACGGGGGGCACCGCGCTCCTGCGCCACCTCGACGCGCTGCTGACGCAGGAGACGGGGATTCCGTGCGCTGTCGCCGAGAACCCCATGGACTGCGTCGCCATCGGGGCTGGCATCGCCCTGGAGTACCTCGAAGTCATCA
The DNA here is from genome assembly GCA_035574215.1 of Dehalococcoidia bacterium. Lineage (GTDB taxonomy): Bacteria > Chloroflexota > Dehalococcoidia > DSTF01 > JACRBR01 > DATLZC01. The sequence goes on from DATLZC010000168.1 coordinate 2,263, forward strand.
AGCGAAGCCTGCCGACCGAGGAAGAGTCGCTGGTCGCGAGCTACTGAGGGCTGGTGGCCCGACGAGGGAGAGGAGCGCCCCCATGCCGGACATCGAAGCCGCGTACGCGCGCGCCCGTGAGGCGATCGACGCCGCCCGGGACGAGCTGGTGCGCATCAGCCGGGAGATCCACAGCCATCCCGAGCTGGCGTTCGAAGAGCGGCGCGCGGCGGAGACGCTGACGGCCTTCCTGGAACGGCAGGGGTTCACCGTCGAGCGCGGCGTCGCCGGGCTGGAGACGGCGTTCCGGGCGACGTGGGGCGAGGGGCCCGTGACCGTGGCCTACCTGTGCGAATACGACGCCCTGCCAGAAATCGGCCACGCCTGCGGGCACAACCTCATCGCGACGGCGTCCCTCGCCGGAGCGCTGGGCCTCAAGGCGGCGGTGGGCCCGGCGGACGCGCGGGTCGTGGCGTTGGGCACGCCTGCGGAAGAAGGCGGCGGGGGCAAGATCCTCATGATCAATGCCGGCCTCTTCGCGGACGTCGACGTCGCCCTCATGGCCCACCCGGCGCCCGTCGATATCGCGGCCCCGCCGATGTACGGCGTGGCGACCGTGACGGTGCGGTACAAAGGCAAGGCGTCCCACGCCTCCTTCGCTCCGGAGCTCGGGATCAACGCGCTCGACGCGATCGTGACGGCGTATCAGGCCATCGCACAGCTCCGCCAGCACATCCGCCGCGACTCGCGCATCCACGGCATCATCACGGACGGGGGGACGAAGCCCAACATCGTGCCGGAACACGCGGCGGGCGAGTTCTACGTGCGGGCGCTGGATCCCGCGTATCTCGAAGAGCTGAAGCGGCGGGTCGAGAAGTGCTTCGAAGCGGGCGCCCTCGCCACGGGCGCCACGGTCGAGTGGGAATACCGGGGCTTCGACTACGCGCCCATGCGGAACAACGGGCCGCTGGTGGAGGCGTACCGGCGCCACGCGGAGGCGCTGGGGCGGCGCTTCTTCGACGGCGCCGGCGCCGAATCCACCGGCTCGACGGACCAGGGCAACGTGAGCCAGGTGGTGCCCGCGATCCATCCCATGTTCGGCGTCGGGCAGTTCGCCGTGAACCACTCGCCCGAATTCACCGCCGCGTCGATCACCGACGCCGCGCACGAGGCGATGCTGCA
>DATLZC010000169.1:0-13490 GCA_035574215.1 Dehalococcoidia bacterium
GTTCAGATGCCCGGTTCCGTCATGGCGACGGGGTCGAGGGCGCGGTCGATCTGCTCCGGCGTCAGACCGGAGCGCTCGAGCGCGACCTCGCGGATGGTGCGGCCGGTGCGCGCGGCCTCCTTCGCGATCTCGGCGGCGGCGTCGTAGCCGATCACCGGGGCGAGGCCCGTGGCGATGGCCAGCCCGCGCTCGACGAGCTCGGGGCCGCGGGCCGTCGCTTCGACGCCCGCCACGCACTGCCGGGCGAAGTTCCGCGTCGCCGCGCCCAACACTTCGATGGACTGCAAGAGGCTGTACCCGCACAGGGGCATCATCGTGTTCAGCTCGAAGAAGCCCCACTGGCCCGACTGCACGACCGCCGTGTCGTTGCCGATGACGTACGCGCACGCCTGGATGAGCGACTCCGGAATCACGGGATTGACCTTGCCCGGCATGATGGATGAGCCGGGCTGCACCTCGGGAATCGTCAGCTCGCCCAGCCCGGCCCGCGGTCCAGACGCGAGCCAACGAATGTCGTTCGCGATCTTCATCAGGCTCACGGCGATCGTGCGGATCACGCCCGACGCCTCCACGGCCGCGTCCAGCGTCGACTGCGCCTGGAAGTGATTGGCGGTCTCCCGCACCGCAATCCCCAGGTCCGCCGACAGCCGCTCGCACACACGGCGAGCGAACTCGGGGTGCGTGTTAACGCCGGTGCCTACAGCCGTGCCGCCGAGGGCGACCTCGGCCAGCTCATCCTTCGCGTGGCCGAGCCGGCGGAGCCCGTATCGCGCCTGTCCCGCGTAGCCGAGAAACTCTTGCCCCAGCCGGATGGGCGTCGCGTCTTGCAGGTGGGTGCGTCCAGTCTTGATGACGTCCCAGAACGCCTGCGATTTCTCCTCGAGGCGCGCGGCCAGCTCCTCGAGGGCCGGCTCAAGCTCCTCGCGGATGGCCAGCAGGCAGGAGACGTGGATGGCCGTAGGGATGACGTCGTTCGAGGACTGGCCGCGGTTCACGTGGTCGTTCGGGTGCACAGCCTTCGATCCCCGTGGCTGGCCCAGAAGCTCGGCGGCGCGGTTGGCGATGACCTCGTTCGCGTTCATGTTCGTCGAGGTGCCGGAGCCGGTCTGGAAGATGTCGACGACGAACTGGTCGTCGAAGCGTCCTTCCTCCACTTCGGCGGCGGCGCGAGCGATGGCGTCGGCGAGGCGGCCGTCGAGCAGGCCGAGCTCGGCGTTGACCAGCGCGGCGGCCCGCTTGATGGCGCCGAGCGCCCGGATGAACCGGCGCTGGAACCGAAGACGGCTCACCGGGAAGTTCAGCACCGCCCGTTGGGTCGAGGCGCCGTAATAGGCGTCGGCGGGCACCTCCATCGGGCCCATGGAGTCTCGTTCGATTCGGGTAGCGGCGGTCATGGCCCCCTCCATCCCTGGCGTGTGGACCCTTCTAGCTTACGACGGGCACGGGTTCCCGCGCGCCGCCTACCGCCAGCGGATGTCGAGCGGACGCTCGTCCGGACGATAGAGGGGGTCGTCCTTCTCCCGGAGAAGCTGCGCCACGCGCTCCACCAGGGATCCGGCGTCCGTAGCCGCGGCGTCGAAGGCGATCGTGAGGGTCGGCGGGTCGGCCTCGAGGTCGGCGTCGACGCGCGTCACGCCATCGAGCGCCCGAATGGCGTCGACGACGTCGGCTGCGCAGTAGGAGTCGTCACAGCGGAAGCGCTTGGAAGCGAGCGAGAGCGTCCCCGCGTCCGCGGTCGAGACCTCGAGGACGTGCTCGCGCGTCTCGACTGGCGTCACGAAGCGGAGCTTGAACGGCGTCTCAGGGTCCGAAGCGCCGGCGACGGCGGCCGCGATGTACCGCTCGGCGAGCGCTTCGTCGAGCTGGCCAGCGTATCGCGCGCGCACGACGCCCTCGGCGTCGACGAAGACAGTGAGGGGGAGACCGTAGACGCCGTACGCGTCGGCGATGGCCGCTGTGGGGTCCATGACCACGCGGAAGTCCGGCGCGTCGAGCCGCTGCAGGAAGGGCAGTACGTCGTCGACGCCCTCGCCCGTGTTGACGGCGACGACCTCGAAGGCGCCGCGGCCCCCCATGCGCGCCTGGAGATCGCGCAGGAGGGGCAGCTCCGCGAGGCAGCTCGTGCACCAGGTCGCCCAGAAGTTGACGGCCACCGGCCGACCGCGCAGGTCGCTCAGTCGGAGCGTCGCGCCGTCGGGGCTCATGGCCGCGAAGTCGCGGGCGACGGCGCCGACGTCGACGCCGACGCGGCCTTCCGGCGCCGCCGGCGTATCGAGCAGGCGCGCCCGCTCGATGGGGACGCCTGTGATGGCGACGCCGCCACCCTCGCGCTCACGCAGCCCGAACCACAGCGCGGCGGCGATGGCCACGCCGGCCACGAGCGCCGACGGGACCGCTCTTCGCGGGTCGATCAGCGCGCGCATGTCAGTAGCATACGGCACGGCGACGCCGCCGAGTGTGATCCCGCTTCCCGTTTTTCGGGCTAGTGCGGCGAAGGGCGCGAGCGTACACTGGCGTCGATCCTTCGGCGAGGAGCGGGAGGCGACCGCGCATGATCATCACCGCCACCAATACCATCGACGGGGCCGAGATCGAGGCGTATCTCGGCGTCGTGGCGGGGGAGACGCTTCTCGGCGCGAACATCTTCCGGGACATCGGGGCGCAGGTGCGCAACATCATCGGGGGCCGCGCGGCCGGCTACGAAAAGGAGCTCCGCAAGGCCCGGGACACGGCGCTCGAGGAGATGTCAGCCCAGGCGCGGGAGCTCGGCGCCGACGCGGTCGTGGGCGTAGACATCGACTACGAGACTGTGGGCGGCTCCATGCTCATGGTGACGGCCGCGGGCACGGCGGTCCGCCTCAAGCGATAGCCGGCGCCGTCGTACAATGACGGCGGTAACCCCGGGCCATTCGCTGTAGACACGTCAGGAGGACATCGATGCCTGTCAAGGTCGGTATCAACGGATTCGGGCGAATCGGACGCCAGGTGCTCAAGGCCATCCTGGAACGTCACAAGGGCAAGATCGAGGTCGTCGCCGTCAATGACCTCGCGGACCCCGAGACCAACGCCCATCTCTTTCGCTTCGATTCGAACTACGGGCGCTACCCCGGAACCGTGGACGTGCGGGACGGGAACCTCGTCATCGACGGCTCCACGGTGAGGGTGTTCCAGCAGCGCGACCCTGCGCAGATTCCCTGGGGCGACGTGGGCGCCGAGATCGTGGTCGAGTCCACCGGCGTGTTCACGGACGCCGAGAAGGCGCGCGCTCACCTGCGGGACACCGTGAAGAAGGTCGTCATCTCGGCGCCCGCCAAGAATGAGGACCTGACCATCGTCCTCGGCGTCAACGACGACATGTACGACCCCCGGAAGCATCACGTCGTCTCCAACGCCTCCTGCACTACGAACTGCATCGCCCCCGTCGTCAAGGTCTTGCACGACGCCTTCGGCATCCGGCGCGGGCTGATGTCGACGGTGCACGCCTACACGAACGACCAGCGTATTCTCGACCTCGTGCATTCGGACCTGCGGCGGGCGCGGGCAGCGGCGATCAACATCGTTCCCACGAGCACCGGCGCTGCGAAGGCTGTGACGCTCGTCATCCCCGAGCTCAAAGGCAAGCTGCACGGCATGGCGTTCCGCGTGCCCACGTCTACCGTCTCTGTGGTCGACTTCGTCGCCGATGTCGAGCGAACGGTGACGGCGGAAGAGGTGAACGACGCCTTTCGTGAGGCCGCGGCCGAGCGCATGAAGGGCATCCTGGAAGTCGAGGATCGCCCGCTGGTGAGCATCGACTTCAAGGGGCACCCGGCGAGCTCCATCGTCGACGCCGAGTTGACGATGGTGATGGACGGCGACATGGTGAAGGTCGTCTCCTGGTACGACAACGAGTGGGGCTACTCGTGCCGGACGGCCGACCTCTGCGCCTTGCTCGGGGAGAAGGGCTGGTAACGCGCGGTTCGCGCCGCCCCGCCATCGCCGACGCGTCGGTCGCGGCTGCGGCGCTGCTCGCCTACAACAACGTCCTCTCGCTGGTCATCGGGCCGGGCGACGGTCCGGGGGCGCTGCGAGTCTGGACGAACGCAGCGCTCCTCGCCGTCTCGCTCGCGGCGGCGCGAGCCCGCGGCTACGGCCTCGACGAGCTCGGCCTGCGCCCCTCGCGCCTGCTGCGGGGATTCGCGCTCGGCTTCGCCGCTGGCCTCGCGCTCGCTGTGGCCCCGGTGGCCTTCATCGCTCTGGCGCCATTGGTCACCGGCGAGCCCATCGAGAACGAAGGGATCACGTCGCTGTCAGGTCCGGAGCTAGCGGTCCGGCTCGGTGTCCGGGTACCCATCGGCACGGCGCTGTTCGAGGAAGTGGTGTTCCGGGGCGTCCTGTACGCGATGGCGCTCAGGGCTGGCGGCGAGCGGGCGGCGCTCGCGGGGACAGCGCTCGTGTTCGCCCTGTGGCATACGGCCATCACGAGCATGACCGTCGCCGAAAGCGGCGTCGTCGACGCGAGGGCGCTCGTGGCCTTGGGGGTGGCGCTCTCGCTCGCGGGGCTGTTCGTGGGCGGGCTCATCTTCGCGTGGCTGCGCTGGCGAACGGGGTCCATCGGAGCCGCCGTGGGGCTCCACTGGAGCGTGGTCTCGGCCATGACCATCGCCGTGTGGGCACGAGCATGACCGTCGGATGCCAGCCCGACCTCGATGGGGTAGGATGACAGCGTTCCGGGGAAGGAGAGCGCTCGAATGACGACGATCGAAGCCCCCATCAGCCTGCGTGTCCCTCCCGAGGATCTGAGGAGAACCTGCGACCCGGACAGCCTCGGGTTCGAGACGACGGCCGAGGTTCCGCCGCTCGAGGGAACGGTCGGCCAGGACCGCGCGATCCACGCCATCGAGTTCGCTCTCAACGTCAAGGCGCCGGGCTACAACCTGTACGTGGCGGGCTATCCGGGCACCGGCCGGAACACCGCGCTGCGGTCGTACCTCGAGCGGCTGGCGGCGACGCGGCCGGTCCCCCCGGACCTGTGCTACGTGCACAACTTCCACGACCCGCAGCGGCCCCAGGCCATCGCGCTGCCCGCAGGACACGGCCGTAAGTTCGCCGCCGTCACCGAAAAGCTGGTCGAGGACTGCAAGCGCGAGATTCCGCGGGCGTTCGAGTCGGACGCGTACAACCAGCGGCGCGAAGAGCTGTCGAAGGAGTTCCAGCGCCAGCGGGACGAGCTGTTCGCGGCGCTGGAGGCCGAGGCGAAGCGGCTCGGGTTCGGGATCAATGCAACGCCGGTCGGCATCGCCGCCGTGCCGTTGGTGGACAACCGTCCGATGACCCGGGAGGAGTTCGAGCAGCTACCGGAGGAGCTCCGCAAGCGCATCCAGGAGGTCGGCGAACACCTGGAGTCGCATATCAATGCGACCGTGCTCCAGGGGCGGCGGCTCGAAAAGGAGGCGCGGGCGAAACTGGAGGAGCTCGACCGCCAGGTCGCGCGCTTCGTCCTCGAGCCGCTGGTGCAGGAGGCGCGGGAGCAGTTCGCCGGCATCGAGCGGGTGCAGGCGTTCTACGACCACCTTCTCGACGACATCATCCAGCACCTCGAGGTGTTTCGTCCCCAGGAGCAGCAGCCCATCCTTCCCTTCCCGCTCGGCCGGCCGACCGTGGAATCGGTGACGGCCCGGTATCAGGTGAACGTCATCGTCAGCAACGACCACCTCAAAGGGGCGCCGGTGGTCATCGAGAACAGCCCCACGTACTACAACCTGTTCGGGCGGGTCGAGTACCGGGCGCAGCTCGGCGCCATGGTCACCGACCACATGCAGATCCGCTCGGGCGCGATCCACCGGGCGAACGGCGGCTTTCTCGTGGTGCAGGCGTTCGACCTGCTGACGAGCTTCATGGCGTGGGATGCGCTCAAGCGGACCCTGCGGAGCCGGGAGGCGCGCATCGAGAACCTGGGCGAGCAGTTCGTCGCCGTGCCCTCGGCCAGCCTGGCTCCCGAGCCCGTGCCCGTCGATGTCAAGGTGGTGATGGTCGGCAACCCGACGATCTATCACCTCCTGTTCGCCGTGGACGAAGACTTCCGCAAGCTCTTCAAGGTGAAGTCCGACTTCGGGCTCGACATGGACCGCACGCCCGAGAACGAGCGGCAGTACGCGGCCTTCGTCTCCAACCGGACCCGCGAGCTGGGGCTACGTCCGTTCCACAAGACCGCTGTCGCCGAGCTCATCGAGTACGGTTCGCGGCTCGTCGAGCACCAGCACAAGCTGTCGACGCGCTTCATCGACATCGCCGACCTGCTGGTGGAGGCGGATTACTGGGCGGCGCGCGCCGGCAGCGACGTCGTGCTGGGCGAGCACGTCCGGCAGGCCATCGAGCAGAAGGTGTACCGCTCGAACCTCATCGAGGAGCGCATTCAGGAGCTGATCGACGACGGCACCATCCTCATCGACACCGCCGGAGCGAAGGTGGGGCAGGTCAACGGGATCTCGGTGTACGACCTGGGCGATTACCGCTTCGGGCGGCCGAGCCGCATCACCGCCAGGGTCTCGCTGGGACGCGGCAGCGTGGTCAACATCGAACGCGAGATCCAGATGAGCGGCAAGATCCACAGCAAGGGGTTCGCCATCCTCAGCGGCTACCTGCACGGGAAGTACGGCGCGGACCGGACGCTCGCGTTCTCGGCGACCATCGGCTTCGAGCAGGTGTACGACGAGGTCGAGGGCGACAGCGCCTCCGCGGCGGAGCTGTACGCGCTGCTGTCGGCGCTGTCGGGCGTGCCGCTCAAGCAGGGGCTCGCGGTGACGGGCTCGGTGAACCAGCTCGGGCAGGTGCAGGCGGTGGGGGGCGTCGCCGAGAAGGTCGAGGGCTTCTACGCGGTGTGCAAGGCCCGCGGCCTCACGGGCGAGGAAGGCGTCATCCTCCCGCGCGACAACGTCAAGCATCTCATGCTCAAACCCGAGGTCGTGGAAGCGGTGCGTGAGGGGCGGTTCAACGTCTGGGGCGTCTCCACCGTGGAAGAAGGGATGGAGATCCTCACTGGCATGCCCATGGGCGAGCCGGGCCCCGATGGCATGTATCCCGAGGGCACCCTCAACCGGCGCATTGTAGACCGGCTCGAGGAGCTGGCGCGCAAGGCCCGCGAGCAGGCTGGCCGGCCCGAAGGACGCGAGGAAGGCGAAGCGGAGGAGGGCAAGAAGGAGGGCGAAAAGGCCGCGGCGCCTCCGGATCGTCCTTCGGATTCCGACAATCCCTCGGGCGAAGCCACCCACCTATGAGGACGGTGCGGGAGTATTCGGCGGGCGGCGTGATCTACCGAACGGGACCGCAGTCGCCCTCGGGGTCGCCCGAAGTCTGCCTCATCGCCACCGAAGGCTTCCGCCACTGGCAGCTTCCCAAGGGCCTGGTCGAAGACGGAGAGCCGCCGGCCGAGACGGCGCTTCGCGAGGTTCGCGAGGAGACGGGACTCGAGGGCGAGATCGAGGACCTTCTCGGGAGGATCGAGTACTGGTACGTCCGTCCCGATTACAGCAACCCCGGAGAACGCGTACGCGTGCACAAGGAGGTCGACTTCTTCCTGATGCGGTACGTCTCGGGCTCGACCGAGCGACACGACCACGAAGTCGACGACGCGCGCTGGTTCCCGGTGGACGAGGCCGTGCGCACGCTCTCCTTCGAAGGGGAGCGCGACATCTTGCGCAAAGCGCGGGAGCGCATCGCCCGGACGTAGCGGGCGCGCCTCACTCGGCGGGCCCCAGGAGCGGCTTGCCCTCTACCGTGTGCTTCAGATTCGATAGCCCCTGCACCAGCAGCATCTCGTAGTTCAGCCGGACGCGTCCGAAGGTCAACACCTGGTACAGGTTGTACCGCAGGCTCAACGGCTCGAGTGTGGCCGAGACCTCGGTGTACGCGTCCTTCGGCTCGATGCGGTACGTGATGCGCGCGGGGACGCCCCCGCCCATGTCCACTCGCACCACGAGCGTGTGCGGGCGCTGCGAGCGCTCGACCTCGAACGTCCCCGGTTCCCCGCGACGCAGGTCGGACCAGAGCGCGTCCCAGATGGCGGCGGGCTCTCCTTCGATGGCGAACGCCTTCTCGATCGGCATGGCTACGCGAGGGCTCCCACGCCGGTGGCGATGGACCAGGCTCCCAACGCCAGCAAGAGGACGCCGAAGGCCGCGAGCAGGGCGCGGTACAGCGTCGTCGTCACCAGCCGGCGTCCACTGGCGAGGATGAACGCGACGAAGGTCAACCAGAGGACGTCCGAGAGCACGTGCGCGGTGTAGAACACGGGGACGCCACCCGGGCCCGCGTCGAGGGCGCGACGCAGGTAGTCGGCGCCGATGCTCGCCCACCAGAGCGTCCAGTACGGGTTGCTCAGGCTCACGATGACCCCGGCCGCGGCCATGGTGAGCGCGAGCGACTTCGGCTCCTCGAGCGGAACCGGCGCGTTGCGCCCCGTGACGGCGGCGACCAGCGACCGGCTCCATCGGGGCTCGCCGGTCTCCACGGCGCTCGCGGCCTCTCTCGAGAGCTCGAGGCGCGCGCGAGGCGCCGTCCGAAGCAGCTCCATCCCCATCCACAGGAGCACAGCGCCGCCGAACAGCGCGACCGGCCCGATGAAGGCGTCGTCGTCGACCACCGCGCGCAGGCCGGCCGCGAGGCCGATGACGACGACGAGCTCGAGCAGGCCGTGACCCGCCGCGATGGCGGGCCCGGCCCAAAAGCCGCGCCGGATGGCCTCGCGGGCGGTCAGGGCGAACACAGGGCCGGGCGAGAGCGCGCCTGTGAGGCTCACGGCGAACGTCGTAGCGAAGACAGTGGCGAGCGCCGTCACGGTTCGAGTGTGACAGGCCCGCCGCCCGCGGCGCAAACCATGCCCTCGCTTTGCCCGCGGGCCCCCGCTCGCGTATGCTTGCGCCCGATGCGCCTGCCTGTACTGTTCACGGCCGCTTCGCTGGCGGTTACCTTGTCGGCGTGCGGCGGAGGGGGCGAGGACGTCGCCCCCACGCCCGGCGCGACGCCGGCCCCCACGGCCGCGTTCGAGGCGCCCTTGCGCGGAGAGGTGCGCGCTTTCCCGGGCGAGCGGCTCGTGCTCGGCGTCTCGGCCCCGATGGTGGGCGGCGATGCATGGGGCGCGGACCTGCGCGACGCCGTGCGCCTCGCGGTCGAGGACGCGGGAGGCCGTGTCGCAGGGGTCGCCGTCACGGTCGACGCGCGGGACGACGGCTGCGACGACCCGGAGCGGCCGGCGGCGGTGGCGGCGCGATTCGCCCAGAACCCGGCGGTGTTCGCGGTCGTCGGGCCCGCCTGCAACAACGGCGAATTCGTCGCCGGCCCCGTGTACGAGTACGCGAGCCGCGTGCATGTGTCACCGTCGGCCACCCGCGTGCGGCCCGCCGAGCGGCCGCTGCAGACGTTCTTCCGGACGGCGTGGCGCGACGACCGGCAGGGTGAGCTCCTCGCGAGGTACGCGTTCCAGACGCTCGGCGCGCGCCGAGCCTACATCGTGGACGACGGCAGCGACTACGGTCAGGTCGTCGCGTACAGCTTCGCTAAGGCGTTCGGCGGCCTGGGCGGCGAGGTCGCCGGGCACGGGCGCGCCGACATCCCCGGCGTCGGCTCGGAGGTGTCGAGGGCGAATCCAGACGTCGTGACCTACGGCGGGCTGGCGGCGGGAGGCGCCGCGCTGGCGCAGGCGCTCCGCCAGGCCGGATACACGGGGCCGCTGGTCGGTCCCGACGCGCTGCTCGACGTGGAGGGCTTTCTCGCGCCCGCAGGCGACGCCGCCGCGCCGACGGTCGTGCTTGGCCCGCCCCCTCTCGACCCCGACTTCGTGCGGCGCTTCCAGACGCGTTTCGGCCGAGCTCCCTTGTCTCCCTTCACGGGGCACGCCTACGATGCCGCCCGCATGCTGCTGGCGGCGGCCGAGCGGGCCGCCGTGACCTCGCCGGACGGCGCCGTCGTCATCGCGAACCAGCGCCTGCGCGAAGAACTCCTCGCCCAGCCCTACGAGGGCCTTACGGGACCGATCGCGTTCGGTCCCACCGGTGACCGCGAGGGAGACGACGCGGCGGCGCTCGGCCTCGCGTTCTACGAAGTGCGTGACAGAACCTTCGCGCCGTTGGACAGCGCGGCGCGAGCGCCGTGATAGACTGGGATCGCCATGACCACCGCTCCTCGCACACGGTTCGTGCCGCCCCGCGACCCCGACGCCGAGCCGGTATGCCGTCTGACGCGGGAGGAGGCCCTTCGCCGGCGAGAGCCTCCTGACCGGCTGCTCTCGGAAGCCATCGAGCGAGACTGCGAACACTGCCTCGAGAACGGCGCCGAGTACCGCTTCCCCGGCGGCGACGACATGTGGGAACGGGTGAGCGTGTTCGTCGATGAGGAGCGCGAATGCTGCCCCTTCTTCGCGTTCGAGCAGCGCGAGGAAGGCGACACCATCGTCCTGCGGATCTTCTGGCCGCGCGCCGGCTCCGATTGAACGACCACCCGCGCTGTGTTAGCGTCACGCACAACCGGACCGCAGAACTTCCTGGAAGGACGCTATGGCGCGCGTGACGCACCCGCTGGCCGAGATGGCCAGGGACTACATCCCCATCTTCGCTGAACCGGACCGCGAGTACGACTACGTGACCGAGGCGCTCGAGTGGCGAGAGACGCCCGGCGGCGTGCAGTTCGCCGTGGCCACCCATGAGGGCGAGCGGCTCACCGTACGCGTCGCCTTCGCGACGACCCACACCCTCCGCCTGCAGTGCTGGCAGGGAACGCCGCCGCCTGACCGTACCCCCATGCTGGTTCTCGACGCGCCGCCGCCGCAGGTCGAGGTGCGCGACGAAGGCGACGCCGTGCGCGTCGCGGCGGACGCGCTGGTCGCCGTTGTCGAGAAGAAGCCCTGGCGGGTCCGCATCGAGGACGCGCATGGGCGCGAGATATGGAGTCAGCGAATCGACGACCACAGTTCCGGTGGGTACGTCGCCTTTCCGCTGGGGTACTCGCGCGCGGCGTCGGGGGCCGACGTGCGGTTCCACGAGTCGATGACGCTGCGCCCGGACGAACGGCTGTACGGGCTCGGCGAGCGGTACGGACCGCTCGACAAGCGGGGGACGCGTCACGTCTTCTGGATCCGCGACACGCACGTGACGAACACGAGCGACATGAGCTACATGACCGTGCCGTTTTTCTGGAGCAGCGCGGGCTACGGCGTGTTCGTGAACCACACGAGCCCGATGGTGTTCGAGCTCGGGGCTCCGTCGGCCATCACGGCCTCCGTTCGGGTGGAGGACCCGTACCTCGACGAGTTCGTCATCGTGGGCGCCGCCCCGAGGGATATCCTGTCGCGCTACTGGGAGCTCACGGGACGTGCGCCGTTGCCCCCGCTTTGGTCCTTCGGGGTTTGGATGTCCCGGTGCATGTACCGCGACGCCGAGCAGATGAAGGGCGTGGCGGAGCGGTTGCGCGAGCTCGACATCCCGTGCGACGTCCTCCACGCCGATCCCCGCTGGCTGAAGTCCCGCAAGAGCCACGTCCGCGACGGGTGCGACTTCGTCTGGGACGACGAGGCGTTCGGGGAGCCGCAGGCGTTCATCGACTGGCTGTCGGACCGCGGATTCCGGCTCTCCCTCTGGGAGAATCCGTACGTGTGGACGGACAGCGCGCTGTATCGCGAGGGGGCGGCGCGAGGGTACTTCGCGCTGGGGCCGGACGGGCAGCCTGCGCGGTCGCAGGAGAACGAAGCCGAAGCCGTCGTGGTCGACTTCACGAACCCCGAAGCCGTCCGGTGGTGGCAGGACCAGCATCGCCCGTACCTGCGGATGGGTGTCGCGACGTTCAAGAGCGACTACGGCGAGGGGCTGCCCCCGGACGCGCGCATGGCCGATGGCAAGACGGGACGCCAGTGGCACAACGCGTACCCCCTCCTGTACAACCGCGCGGTCTGGGAGGTCATCCACGAAGAGCGGGGCGAGGCCATCGTATTCGGGCGGTCGGGCTATGCCGGAAGCCAGCGGTATCCCCTGAACTGGACCGGAGACGCGCAGACGACGTGGGACGGGATGGCCGGCGCGCTTCGCGCGGGGCTCTCGCTCTCCGACAGCGGCATCCCCTTCTGGTGTCACGACATCGGCGGATTCTGGCGCTCGACGCCCGAGGAGCATCCGCAGGCGGGCCCGCCCGATCCCACGCTGTACATCCGGTGGGCCCAGTTCGGCCTCTTCTCGTCGCACAGCCGCTTCCACGGTGTTCGCGGACGCGAGCCCTGGTGGTACGGCGACGACGCTGTGGAGATCGTGCGGCGCTACGCCAAGCTGCGGTACCGCCTGCTGCCGTACATCTGGGCGGCGGCCCGCGAGGCCACCGAGACCGCGATTCCTGTGGTGCGGCCGATGCACCTCGCGTTCCCCGACGATCCGGCCGCCGCCGGCATCGAGACGCAGTACCTGTTCGGCCCTTCGCTCCTCGTGGTCCCGGTGTTGAATCCCGAGGGACGGATCCGTGTGTACTTGCCCTCGGGATCGGTCTGGCACGACTTCTGGACAGGGGAACGCGTCGAGGGCGGCCGCTGGGTCGAGCTGACGGTTCCGCTGGACACGATGCCGGTGTACGTCCGCTGCGACGCCATCGTGCCGCTCGGGCCGGAGATGGCCCACACGGGACAGAAGCGGTGGGAACCTCTCGAGCTGCGCGTCTGGTGCGAAGCCGCGGCGTCGGCGGCGGTCGCGGGCGAAGGCGTCGAAGTGCGCGCCACGGCCCGCCGCCTCGCGGACGAGCTCGAGATCTCGCTCGAAGGTCACGGCCGCGTGGTCATCGACGCGCGCTGGCCACCGGTGAGCGGCTGGAAAGTCGAGAACGCGCAAGCGCGAGAAGTCGGGCCGGGGGTCGTCGAACTCAACCTCGACGGCCGCGCGCGGGCCCGAGGGCGGATCGCCGATCGCTGAACCGCCTCTCCCGGACGGTGCTACGATGGACCCACGAAGTCCTTCGCGGCGAAGGACGAAGGGAGGTGCATCGTCATGTCCGGCTCGTACCTCAACTACATCTGCGGCAGGTGGGTCCCCGCCCGGTCGGGCGCGACCTTCACCCGCGAGAACCCCGCCACCGGCGAGATCGTGGGCGTCTTCCCGAAATCGGGCGCCGAGGACGTGGCCGACGCGGTGAGCGCCGCTGCCGAGGCGCTCGAGCGCTGGCGGAAGCTGCCTGCGCCGCGGCGTGGGGAGATCCTGTTCCGCGCGGGCGAGCTCCTGACGCAGCGGAAGGAGCAGTACGCCCGCGAACTGACGGAGGAGATGGGCAAGGTCCTCAAGGAGGCCCGCGGCGACGTGCAGGAGGCCATCGACATGACCTACTACATGGCCGCCGAAGGCCGCCGCCAGTTCGGCCAGACGACGCCGTCGGAGTTGCCCAACAAGTGGGCGATGTCCGTGCGCCAGCCCTTCGGCGTCTGCGGCCTCATCACGCCGTGGAACTTCCCGATGGCGATCCCCGCCTGGAAGATCATGCCCGCCCTCATC
>DATLZC010000170.1:0-3893 GCA_035574215.1 Dehalococcoidia bacterium
CGGCTCGACGGACCAGGGCAACGTGAGCCAGGTGGTGCCCGCGATCCATCCCATGTTCGGCGTCGGGCAGTTCGCCGTGAACCACTCGCCCGAATTCACCGCCGCGTCGATCACCGACGCCGCGCACGAGGCGATGCTGCAAGTGGGGAAGGCGCTGGCGCTGACCGGCGTCGACGTCGTGCTGGACCCGGACCTCCTGCGCCGCGCGAAGGAGGCCTTCGCCTCGGGGAAGTGAGCCCGCGTGGGCCTTGCCGGGTTAGAAGCGACAAGGAGCCCCACGTCATCCGTGGGGCCCTTGCCTAATCTAATCTAATCGCGCTTGGCGCGATGACACCAATACCTCAGGGGTCAAACGCTGTCAAGAGCTCCCAAACACCGCTATGGCTCCAGCCCGAGCACTGACTTCACGAACTCGTTCGCTCTGTTGAGTCTGACAGCAGCCGTTTGGGTTCCCGGAATCTTGGGATTTGGGACGTAGTACAGCTCCAAGATGTCCGCGGCGATGGCCTCAGTAACGCATTGAACCGCGAGTCCTTGGTTCTGGACGCCTCCCAGAACCGAGGACGGCAATTGGCGCGTGAGCAACTTGCGCGCGATGAACGGCATCGGGCCTTGTTCGTACGTGTGTACGAATCGAACAAAGGCATGCCAATCGATACCGGGGATTCTGGGGACGGGTAGCGCTTTCAGCCCGAGCAACTCGTCGAGGGACGCGTAGTTCTCCCCTGCCAGTCGGCGGAGCTCCCTGCTCGTGTGCCTCTCGACGCTGACGACGCAACATTCCTTGTTATGACGCTTGAGGCGCAACAGTAACGGGACGAAATCGTAGTCCCCAGAGAGAAGGACGTATCGACCGATCGTCTTTGCGCGTGTACACCAGCTCCTGAGCGTCGAGCGCGAGCTGGATATCCGCCGCGTTTTTCGCCACGCCCACAGCAGCGTTTACGGTCCGGCGGCTCGCGCCAACGTACACCGGCTCGATAGCCAGGCGTTGAAGCTCCGCGGGCGCGCCCGGAAATCTTTCCCAGTCCGCGTATGCCTTGCTGATCACGAATGAACCAGAAGGCGCGAATCGCTTCGAGACGGATTCCCACAGCGCCGTCAGATCGGGAGCGGCGCCGAAGACTTTCTCCATTCCGATGCGGATGTTCTCATCATCAAAGAACAGCGCGGCCTGCGTCCTGCTCGCCATCGCCACACCTCGTACGGAATATTGCGCAGAGTATAGCGGAACGGAACCGAATAATCGCTTGACCGGCGGCGGATTCGCTACACGTGGGCGCGCTGGAGCGCCTGCGTCGTGTACACGTGTTCGCCGCGCACGTACGTCTCCAGCACCCGCAGGCCGTCGTCCAGCACCACCAGGTCGGCGTCCTTCCCCGCGGCGAGCGACCCCTTGTGGTCGTCGACGCCGATGGCCATCGCTGGATTCAGCGACGCCATCCGCACCGCTTCGGGCAAGGTCACCCCGAACCACGCGACCGCGTTCGCGACCATCCGCTCGAGCGTGGTCACGCCGCCAACGATGACCCCGTCGCTCCGGACCGCCTTCCCGCCCTCGACCCGGACGCGCATGCCGGCCCAGGTCGTCTCGCCCGCTTCCACACCCGCGAGGGGGATGCCGTCGGTCACGAGCACGACGCCGTCGACGCCTTTGGTGCGCACGAGCGTGAGGCCGGCGACGGGATGGACGTGCGCGCCGTCGCCGATGAGCTCAGCGGTGAGGCCCGGCTCGGTGAAGATGACGCCGAGACAGCCGGGGTCGCGATGGGCGAACGGGCGCATGGCGTTGAAGGTGTGCGTGACGTGCCGCACGCCGCAGCGGACCGCTCGCCGCGCCGTCTCGTCGTCGGCGTCGGTGTGGCCCATCGCGGGGACGGCGCCCGACTCCAGCACCGATGCGATGAGCTCCTCCGCGCCCGGAAGCTCGGGGGCTAGCGTCACCAGACGGACGTGGCCCGCGGCCGCGGCGGCGAGCTCGCGGTAGGCGACGGCGTCCGGCGGGCGGAGCCACGACGCGTCGAAGGCGCCCCTCCGCTCGGGGTTGATGAAGGGACCTTCGAGGTGGAACCCGAGCGCCTCCGCGCCTCCGTGCGCCGGCCCTATCGCGGGCGCGCACGCCTCGAGCCGACGCCGCAGCCGGTCGTGGTCCGGCGCCGCTGTGCTCACCAGGAACGACGTCACGCCGTGCCGCACCGCCCACCGTGCGAAGGCGCGAATCTCCTCCGGGTCGTCCGTCATCAGGGAATGGCCGCCGCCGCCGTGGACGTGGATGTCGATGAGCCCCGGGGCCACGTAGCGCCGGCCGGCGTCGTACACCTCCGCGCCCGGCGGCGGCTCGAAGTCGCCCACCTGACGGATGACGCCGTCGGCCATGAGGATCGACCCCACGAGGACGTGGTCGTGAAGGACGAGCCGGGCGTTGACGATGGCCTTCATCGGCCGCAGCGTACACCAGCGGCCCGCCCGCGACGAGGGCCGAACCGCACAGCCCGCGCATACAGAAAGGGCCCCGTCGGCGACGGGGCCCTTCGTCCAGCGTCCGTACGAAGGCTCAGCGGGCGTAATCCACAGCGCGGGTTTCGCGCACCACGGTGACCTTGATCTGGCCCGGGTATTCGAGCGTCTCCTCGATCTTGCGGCTGATGTCGCGGGCCAGCCGCATGGACTCGAGGTCGTCGACCTCCTCGGGCTTCACGATGATGCGGACCTCGCGGCCGGCCTGGATGGCGAACGACTTCTCGACCCCTTTGAAGCTGTTGGCGACGCTTTCGAGCGCCTCGAGCCGCTTGATGTAGCTCTCGAGGGTCTCGCGCCGCGCGCCGGGCCGGCTGCCGCTGATGGCGTCGGCGATCTGCACGATGACGGCCTCGACGGTGCGCGGCTCCACCTCCTCGTGGTGCGCTTCGATGCAGTGCACCACGGCGGGGCTCACGTTGTACCGCCGCGCCAGCTCGGCGCCCAGCAGGGCGTGCGTGCCCTCGACCTCGTGGTCGATGGCCTTGCCGATGTCGTGCAGGAGCGCGCCCCGTCGGGCGACGTTGACGTCAGCGCCGACCTCCGCCGCGATCATGGCGGCGATGTGCGCGCTCTCGACGGCGTGCTTGAGCTGGTTCTGACCGTACGACGTGCGGTACTTGAGCCGCCCGAAGATCTTGAGCAGCTCCGGATGTAGGCCCGGGCAGCCGGCTTCGATCGCGGCCTCCTCGCCCGCCTCCTTGATGATGGCCTCGACCTCCTGACGCGCCTTCTCGACGACCTCCTCGATGCGCGTCGGGTGGATGCGGCCGTCGGTGACCAGCTTCGTCAGGGCCACGCGGGCGATTTCGCGCCGCACCGCGTCGAAGCTGGACAGCATGACGGCGTCGGGCGTGTCGTCGATGATGAGGTCGACACCGGTGGCCGCTTCGAGGGCGCGGATGTTGCGCCCCTCGCGGCCGATGATACGTCCCTTCATGTCGTCGCTGGGGATGGGGACGACGCTGATCGTCGTTTCGCTCACGACATCCGTCGTCAACCGCTGCATGGCGGTGGTGAGGATGTCGCGGGCGCGGGCCTGCGCCTCCTCGCGGATCTGCATCTCGGCGAGGCGTACGCGGCGGTTCGCCTCCTCGCGCACCTCGCGGTCGATCTCCTGGAGGAGGATGTCGCGGGCCTCTTCAGCGGTGAGACCGGAGACGCGCTCGATCTCCGCGAGCTTCTGCGCGCGGAGCTGTTCGAGCTCGCTCCGTTTCTGTTCGAGCTGGCGCTCCCGGTCGTTGAGGGACTGTTCGCGCCGTTCCAGCGCTTCGAGCTTGCGGTCTAGGTTCTCTTCCCTCTGCGCAATACGCTGTTCGAGCCGCAGGACCTCGTCCCGCCGCTGCTTGAGTTCGTTCTCGGCCTGAGCCTTGAGA